>JBGTBZ010000070.1:0-7374 GCA_041749155.1 Phycisphaerae bacterium | reverse complement strand
TTTTCGCGACCCAAAAGCACCCGAACAGGGCCTCTGGCCGTCGTCGGTGCGCCCGCGGCCCCTGCGGGGCCGTCGGACGCGCAGCTAGTAAACCAGCTCAAGGGGGGGGAGGCCTCCGCCGGCGCCGAGCTGGTCCGGCGGTATGACGGCAGCCTGATGGGATATCTCCGGAGGCTTGCCGGGAGCGATCACTTGGCCGAGGAGCTTCACCAGGCAACGTGGCTGAGCGTCCTGGAGCACTTGGACAAGTTCGATGCAAAGGGTAGTTCGGCGGGGGGATTCCGGGCCTGGTTGTTCCGGATAGCCACAAATAAGGCAAACGACTGGTGGCGCCGCAGCGGAAGGGAGCAAGCGGCAAAGGCCGGGCTGCGGCTGGCAAGCCAGGAGTCGGGGGAGCCGGAGAACCGGACCGAGGTCGAGGAGCAGGTAGACCGGCTCCGGGAGGCAATTGGACGGCTGCCCGACGCTCAACGGGAAGTGTTGCTTTTGAGGTACTTCAGCGGGCTCAAGTTTGTCGAAATTGCTGAGATGCTCGGTTGCCCCTTGAATACCGCCTTGGGCCGGATGCACAAGGCCATGGGCAAGCTCAAACGGCTGATGGAGGAATAGCCGGGGGGCGGGATTGGGACCGCAATAAGTGGACCGGGCAGGGCGTTTCGGGTAGGAAGGCCAAATTGGCATGCAAGGGCACGCTATGGACCACATACTGGACGATCTTCCGGAGCTTGAGGGCCGCCTGCTGCTATATGTAGCCGGTGAGTTGTCGGCTGAGCAGGCGGAGATGGTCCAGCGCGAGCTTGCCGAGAGCCCGGCGGCTCGAGAGGCGCTGGAGGGCATCCGCGGGCTCCTGGAGGAAACGGCCGCCGGCTTGGCGACCCTTGAGGCGGCTGAGCGGGTATCCATCCGTTCGGTTCGGCGGGCTTCGGACCGGGCCGTCCGGGCGGTGTTTGGCTGGGTGGTGGGCGAGTCTCAGGCCCGGGTGCTGCGGGCCAGCGACCGAAGCTCGCTCAGCGACGGAGTGGTCTGGCGGTATGCCCGCTGGCCCCTGGCCGCCGCCGCGGTGCTGGTTGTGGGGCTAATGGTCTGGACGTTTGGTACCGAGCCGACCGGCGACTCGATCGCGGATACCGATGCTCTGCGTGGGTCCGAGTCAATCAGCGCGATCCGCGGGGCGAATGAGCAAACCGGGACCAGCCAGAACCCTGCTCTGCCAGTCAGCCGCCTAGAGCAGGTGGCAGCCCTCTTCGACAGCCCGGAGGGAACGCCGGTGGAGCTGGGTAGTGCCCTATCTGAGGAACTGGTGGCGCTGCGCTTGCTCTACGAGCCCGATTGGGAGTAGAACCCGCACTTGACGGATCTCTCGAATACCGGGCGCACCGCCAAGATTATTGTGGCGGAGCGCCTGATTAGGCATGGGCTTTCCTGTTCGCGGGCCGATACCCACATGAACGCGATCCCGCTCAAAGCCTCCGATCCGAGCCCCAGACGTCCATGGCGACGCCTGGCGCTCCTGTGCATGTGCGCCGCGTCGCTTCTGGCGGCGACAGCTTTCCAAATCGCAGCTCAAGACCCGCCGGCGACCCGTCAGGGGCAGGATCGGGATGGGCAAAGCGATCAGCGCGGCGCCGATCGCGACGGTCGCTCCCCATGGCGCGAGCCGACGCCGCAGGAGTGGGAGGCCGCCCGACTTTTCCTGGAGGAGCACTCCCCCCGACGGCTGGAGATTTACGATGAGGCGGTCCGGGAATGGCGTGCCCGGCAGGATCCGGCGGCGTTGGAGGATGCCGAGCTTCCGCGCAGCATTCGGGGGGCCCGTTCACGAATCTTCACGCGGGTTCACTTTCTTTGGCAGCTTCGGGATCGCGACGAGGATTTTTACCGGTATGCTTTGCGCCAGTTCAACTTGGAAGACCAGATCTATGGCCATCTAATGGACGAGCAGGCCGCTGAGGAGGCCGGCAACGAGGAAGAGGCTACCCGTGCCCGTGATGCGGCCGCCGAGGCTACCAGGCGTTATGCCGAGGGAACCCTTGAGGAGCGGAGCGAGCGGATCCGGCGAATGCGAGAAGAGCTGGAGCGCGAAGAGCAGCGGCTTGAGCAGGATCGGTCGAATGTTGATAGACTGGTGGAGCGGTTGATTGAGCGGTTCGAGAGGGGCCTGCCCCGAAGTGATCGGGATCGCGGCAGGGATGGTGACCGGCCGACGACCCGGGACGGCGCCTCTGGCGATAGCCAACGCGAGCGGTCCGGCGGATAACCAGTTTTGCGGCGCAGGCCGCAGTAGTTCACGCGGGCGCAATCGCGCCAGGGTTTGTTACAATCTACGGGAAAAGGACAGCGTTCGGTTGCTACTTGAGCGGTCAAGTTGCACCGGCGCGGGAAGGCCGGCCCCGAAAGGGGACGGCCTTTCTGTATCAGGGGGGCGGGGGCGGTGCAAGCGGGGTTTGCCGTCAATAGGTGATCTGCGTCGCCGACTCGATGGCCTGCAAGACTTGGCGGACATGGAATGGCTTCTTCAGAAAGGCGTCGTAGCCCTTCTGAGTGAGTTCGGCCCCCTCCGTCTCGGAAAGCCGGTCGCTCATGATGATCACGCGGGTTAACTGCAGGTCCGGGTTGGTGCGGATCTGCTCAAGCACCGCGCGGGCGTCCACATCTTTCAAGTTCATGTCCAGCAGAATTACATGCGGCCGGAATCGTTCGGCCAAGACGCCGGCGGCGAACGCGGTGTCGGCGATCTCAACCTCGTAGCGGGCCTCATCTTCGAGAACTTTCTCGATGACGTCGACGATGTCCCGCTGGGGATCAACGATGAGCACCCGGGTGTTGCCGGTGCGCAGGCCGTTCAGTGGGATGTTGTGCTGCTTCATGAAGCGGATCAGCCCGTTCAGCGGGATCCTGCGATCCTTCGAGCCGGGGATTCGGTATCCTTTGAGCTGTCCGGAATCGAACCATTTGCTGACGGTGCGTGGTGCGACGTTGCAGATTCGGGCAACCTCGCCGGTTGTGAGAACGTCTTTGGCTTTAAGCTCCTGCATGTGCGTTGCTCTCCCGCTCAACGAAAACTCCGGCATGACAAGGGCCGTGCGCGATGCCGAAATCGCGCAAGCCCGCGGTGCACTGACGCGGCGCCCACTTCTGGGGGTCCCGCCCTGGCACAGACTTGAAGATGGCTGCAATATACCCCACGCTCCACACACGTGCGGCAGGTGCTACAAGCCACAAAGGTCCGATAGTGCCGGGATGGATCACACCCCGCTGCCCGGGGGAGTTTCCGTAAGATGCCGACGCCATGAACGTCCTGTTCGTTCATCCTAACTTCCCCGCCCAGTTCGGGCATATAGCCGGCCACCTCGTGCAGAAGCATGGATGGCGCTGCGCATTTGTCAGCGAGACACCCGGCGGCCGAATCGATCTGGGCGGCGGAACCTTCATCGACAAGGTTCAGTACCGCACCGCCGGTGGCGCATCGCGGCACAACCATCTGTGCACGCGCACGTTCGAAAACAATGTCTGGCACTGCGAGGCCGTGCTCCGGGCGATGATCGAGCGGCCCGACATCAAGCCGGACCTGATCGTGGGACACAGCGGCTTCGGCAGCACCTTGTTTCTGCGAGAGCTGTACCCCGACGTCCCCTGTGTCAACCTGTTCGAATACTATTATCTGCCGCACGACGCCCAGAGCGACATGGTCTTCCGGAGTGACCTGGACTGGCGAATCGCTCCCGAAAAGTTCCTGAGATCGCGCTGCCGCAACGCCATGATCTTGCTGGACCTGCAGAACTGCCAACTCGGATACTGCCCCACACACTTCCAACGCTCGCGCTTCCCCGCCGAGTATGCCGGCAAGCTTCGCGTCATCTTTGATGGCGTGGATCGCGAACTCTGGCATGATCATGGGGATGTCCTGCGCCCGCCACTGGTTAGCCGGCCGGCGCGGACGATTGGCGGCGTGGCGCTGCCGCAGGGGGCGAAGGTCCTGACCTACTGCTCGCGCGGCTTCGAGTCGATGCGAGGATTCGACATCTTCATGCGGGCGGTTCGCCGGATCACGCAGAGGGACCCCCTCACGCACATATTCGTCGTCGGAACCGACCGCATCGCCTACGGGGGTGACGAGCAGTACACAGGCGACAAATCTTTCAAGGACTGGACCCTGGCGCTGCCCGACGTGCAGGGTTACGCGCGTGACCGCGTGCATTTTCTCGGCCGGATGCCCCCGCCACGGCTTGCGGAGCTGTTTGCGGCAAGCGATCTGCATGTGTATCTCACGGTGCCATTCGTGCTGAGCTGGAGCATGCTCGATGCCATGAGCTGTGGGGCAGTGGTTCTCGGAAGCCGGACAGCACCGGTCGAGGAAGTGATCTGCGACGGCCAGAACGGACTTCTCGCCGGCTTTTTCGATCCGGAGGAGTTTGCCGCAAGGGCCCTTGAGGTGCTTGCGGACCCAGATGGACATCGCGAGCTTGGTCGGCAGGCAAGCCGGCTGATCCAGCAGCAATACAGCCTGGAGGTGACGTTGCCGCAGATGCTTGCGATGTACGAGGAGGCCTCTCGAGCGACCGCTGGCCTGGAAGAGCCCCGCCCGCCGGTAACGCTGTCGCCTCCGGCCAAGCACGTGGGGCGGCGGCGGTCACCGTTCGCGGGATAGTGAAACCGAGCACAGCCCGCCGGGGCGAGCTGTGGGAGTGGAGCTACGGGGAGTCGAACCCCGATCTGCTCGATGCGACCGAGCCGTCATCCCATTAGACCATAGCCCCGGGTACGAAGTATCTGTTCAGGCGCCCGTCGGGTGGCGGGACAGTCAGTTTAGGCCGGGCCATCGCGCCGTCAAGCCGCACAATCGTTGCAGTTCCCGGGGCTTGAACCCGCACCTGAATGGGACGAGAGACTGCCGCTCTGGTTCGCGAAATGACCAATGTCAAGCGCCGCAGGCCACAAAAAAAACGAGGCCTCAGAAACCATTTGTGAACGGGACAACAAAAGCATAAGGTAGTGCCGCTATGACAGCTGACCTCCACCTCTCGGGAGGCGACACTCGGCTGGCGGGAACCCGCCTGATCGACGCGCCCCAACCCATCACCTCGCGTTCCGGCAGCAAGCCCTCGTTCGAGATCGGCGCGGACCGCGTTGTGCTGACACCCTCGGTCGGATCGCGCATCTCGCGGGAGATCGACGGCGACGATGACATGCTGGAGAGCGAGGAGTTGCCGACTTCCGCAGGCGTCGAGGAGTCGTCGGCACATCTGGCACTGTTACTGGATGAGAAGCATCTGGATCAGATCAGCAGCCTGTTCAAACTTCTTTCCGACCGTACTCGGCTGTCGATCGTCCAGATCCTGTGCGAGGGAGAACTGAACGTCACGACACTTTGTAACCGGCTGAAGCTGCCGCAGCCGACGGTGAGCCATCACCTGGGCCTGCTTCGCATGAATCGCCTCATCGCCAATCGCCGCGCCGGCAAGCAGGTGTACTACCGGCTCCATGACCGGGTGCAGCCGGCCGCCCCAGCGGCGGGGCCCGCTGTCCGTGGAAACGGGGAGCTCTCGGCGGGCGTGAAGATCGTCGACGAAGGATTCGCGATCCAGATCGCTGCGCATCGGCATGCCGGCCTCCATTCGCGGCTCGAAGCGCCTGTGCTTCATTCACCGAGCTGAGCGCGGGCAGTGTGCCGGGCCAGTTCTAGAGCGGTATCCGCCAGCCACTGGTGCGCCTTTTCGCAGGCATAGTCGACGCGAATGGTCTCGCGGTAGGCGGCAATGCGAGGGTGTGCGGTGTGCACCTGCCGCGCAGCGTTCAGGAAGGGCAAGTGCAGTCGCTCCCAGAGGCGCATTGTGAGGGCAAAGGTCTGGCTTGTGCCTGGTTGCGACCCGCGGAGCAGATCCGTCTCGGGCATCACGATCGAGAAGGGGGGCAAGCGGCACGTGAGGGCTTGGATATCGCCACCAACAGCGACTTCCGGCGGAGGCAAGGCAACGCCGGCGGTGGGGACGATCACGATGACCTGCGCTCGATCCTCCGTTACCGGGTAGGCGGCGGCGAGAAACGTCTCGAGGTAAAGCTGCCGCCGCCGCGCCAGTTCCCGCACGCGCAACGCCGGCTCGATGCTTGCCCAGCCAGCCACGAGCAACTGGCCGTGGGGATACTGCCGCACGATCTCTTCAGCGCTGAGCCTTTCTGCGGCGGACCCGGGCCAGAGATCCAATCGCACCGTCCCCTCCCCGCAGGTCTGCCGGCGCTGCCGGCGGGCCTCCTGCAGGGGGTAGTAGAGCCGCCCGAGCGTGTCAAAATCCTCCGCCGCAAGGGCGGCGGCTTCCGCCTGCTCCAGCACGGCCTCGGCGGCGAGGTAGTCCATGCGCATGAGGCGCTGCTGGCCTTCCTCGCAGAGCGCCTGGAGTTGATCCGCGGTCATGGCGGATGCTACGGGTTTACCGCCCCTCGTTCCCGCCGCATAGCGCTGCCGGCCTCATCGACCTGCCAAGTACCGCCGAAGTAACCGGCGGCGTCGGCGGCCTCGTAACCCGATTCGTAGACGGCGGGACCGAAGACCGTCCAGTCCGGGTAATGCACGCCGCTGGTGAAGTAGGGCAGGCGGTCGGTGAGCTTCATGCCGACCAGGCCCGTCCCGCCGACGACGCCGACGAGGGCGCGCTCGCTGCCCTTGCGCGGGTAGCAGAAGACGATGCCGCGGTCTTCGCCGGCTTGCGTGAAGTAGTCGCTGACCTTCACCACGCCGCGGCGCAGCTCGATCGGGCAGTCGCCGAGCAGGGCCGCCCAGTCCTCGTGCGTGTCGGCGTTCCCGTAGAGGATGATGCTGTGATTTCGGTTGGCGGCTGGATCAAAGTCAACGTCCGCGATCATCTCGAGCGAGCCATTTCCGCGATACCAGAAGCTCTCGGCGTCGTACCGGGCCTTTGCGCGGGCCCAGGCAGTCTCCAGTGGCGAACCCTGCGTGCCGTAAACGAAGACGACGCCCTGGTCGAAAGCCAGCTTGAAACCCGCCTGCTGCGGCTGGGACACTGGGGCCTCTCTGTCGCCGAGCCGATGCTCCTGGAACAGGTCCAACATCTCCGGCCAGTCAACGCAGTCGGCGCCACCGCCCCGGTCACCGTCCCACCAGTGGCCGGCTCCGGGTTGTTCGTGATACTCAAAGCCAATCCCAAGCTCCTTAAGCCTTTCCGCGATCTCGCGGGCCTCGCGAACGGGCACGTTGTCATCCGCCTCGCCGTGCAGGATGTAGATTCCCTTGCCGCGCAGGTTCGGCAGCAGCAGGGCGGTGTCGGCGGCGCGGGTGGCGCGGGCGAAGATGCCCGCCACGCCCTCGGTCTTTTCGAAAAGCTGCGGATGGCCGGCCCCGGTGTAGCTGCCGAAGCTCAG
>JBGTBZ010000069.1:0-1680 GCA_041749155.1 Phycisphaerae bacterium | reverse complement strand
TGCCGGTCGTCTGCATGCACTGCGAGCAGCCGACCTGCGCGGAGGTCTGCCCGGCGGACGCTATCAAGCGGACCGGCGACGGCGTCGTGCAGTCGGCGCGCAAGCCCCGGTGCATCGCCTGCGGCAACTGCGTGCTGGCCTGCCCGTTCGGCGTGCCGGAGGTGTATCTTGAGCGCCAGATCATGATGAAGTGCGACATGTGCTACGACCGGGCGTCGGTCGGCAAGAAGCCCATGTGTGCCACCGTCTGCCCGAGCCAGGCCCTGTTCTACGGCACGCGCGAGCAGATCGAGCAGCTCCGCCCACAGTCCACGCCCGTCAACCGGTTTCAATTCGGCGACCAGACCATCTCCACGCGCGTCTTCATGATGGTCCCGAAAGCCACCGCCGCGCCCCATCCCTATGTCGATGTCACCGCCGCCATGGACGAGCAGGCGGCGCCCCGGGCGATCTCCCTGGGGGTGCTGAACGGCACGCCCCGTGGAGGGGAAATGGCCCCCCAAGCCGATGCCTTTGCCGATGTGGAGGTTTGAGCCATGCCCGACGAGCCCATCCCAGGAAGCGAAGGATCCCCCGCTGCGGGCGCGCGTCGCCTGCGGCTTCCCGTGCACCGGGAGGCGCCAGGTCACGTCCCCGGGGATGACCCGCACGCCCGGCTCGACATTCGTATCGACTCCCCCGGCCGCGAGGGCCTCGCGGGCACAACGCCTTCAAACGTCTACAAGTCCCTTCCCCACGGGGAGACGATCACCACCGCGCCCGACTGGCGGCCCATGGAAGACCAGCCCGCGTGGCGTCGCGACTTCCCGATCGACTGGCCGCAGGATCATTACGTCGCCCGCCGCGACTTCGCCAAGTTCATGGTCCTCACAAGCCTGGCGTTCTTTGTCGGGCAGGTGTGGATCGGCATGCAGAACTGGTGGCGGCGCTCCTCGGGACAAATGCCGATGAAGCGCATCGCCTCGCTGCAAAGCCTGCCGGTGGGGGGTGTGCTCGTGTTTCGTTACCCGCAGGAGCGCGACAACTGCATCCTGATTCGCCCCGCGGAGGATCGCCTCCTGGCCTACAGCCAGAAGTGCACGCATCTTGCCTGCGCGGTGATCCCGCGGCCCGAGCAGGGGGTGATCCACTGCCCCTGCCACGAGGGGTACTTCGACCTCGAGAGCGGGCGACCCATCGCCGGTCCGCCGCAGCGTCCGCTGCCGCGCATCCTGCTGGAGGTGCGCGGCGATGATGTCTACGCCACGGGCGTGGAGTGGAGGACGGTGTAGCATGAGCCTCAAGCGACCCTTCACGCGCGAGCAGCGCACCACCATCATCTACGGGATGCTGGCCTTCATCCTGATCCTGGTCATCCTGCAGCTATGGCTGCTGACCGCCACGATGAACGCCTACCTTGGCGGCGACGAGGGCGTGATCTGGCCTGCCGCCGGCGTGAGTCTGGGGTGCCTGCTTCTGAATGCCGGCCTGCTCCGCTACCTGTACCGCATCGAGCGGACGCGAAGCTGAAAAGCGCATCCATCCAAGCCAGGAGCCAGCTCGTTCATGAATTTTCAACAGCCGACCCCCCATGCCGCCCCGCCCAGCGCCCCCGGCACGCCCACCGCCCCGCAGGGCAGCGCGCTGCAGCTCATGCTTGCCACCGGCGCGTTCGCGGTGTGCTTCGCGGCCTTCGGATCG
>JBGTBZ010000068.1:0-2179 GCA_041749155.1 Phycisphaerae bacterium | reverse complement strand
GCGATCCTGCTGGAGGCGGTTCCGCCGCAGGTGAGCGAGGCGGTGGTTGAGGCGGCGGACGTGCCGGTGATCGGGTGCGGGGCGGGTCCGGCGTGCATGGCGCATGTCGTTGTGCTGCAGGACCTTCTGGGCCAGACGCCGCACCAGCCCCGATTTGTGCCGGTCGCCGATAGCGGCCTGAGCCTGGCCGACGCCATCGCCTATTACGCGGACCTGATTGAAACCGGCCGCTACCCCGCGGCTGAGCATTGTTATGGCATGGCCGACGGCGAGCAGGCCCGCTTTGCCGCACAGTCGACCTGATCAGCGAAATGACGCTCCAGCGACCCCCCGAGCCCGAGCTGGTTTACGCCGCGCGCCCGCCGCGCCCCGGGCCGAGCGAGCGGCTGCGCACCATCCGCACACTCATCATCGGCATGGTCGTCACGTGGGTGGTCATCGTCGCCGCCTGGTCATTCGATCGCTCCATCCGCCGCAGCTCCTTCGGCCGTTACGCCCAAGCCGTCGAGGACACCCGCCGGCAGCTTGCGGGCGTGCAGGACCTTTCCACAGTTTTCAGCCAAGTGAACACGGCGGTCGAGCCGTCGGTGGTGAAGCTGGAAGTCTTTCGGGCTTCGGGGCGGACGGGGCCGTTCGGACGCCCCGTTCCGGAGGCCAACAGCGGCAGCGGCGTCATCGTCGAGGTGGATGCGAAGGCCGGCGTCGCCTACCTGATGACCAACAATCACGTGGTCGTCAATGCGAGCCGAATCGCGGTGACGCTTGCCGACGGCCGAACGCTCGAGGGCAGCGTCATCGGCACCGACCCCGAAAGCGACCTGGCCGTGGTCATGGTCCGCGCCGAGGATCTGATCGCCGCTGAGTGGGGCAACAGCGACACGCTGCGCAAAGGTGACTGGGTGCTGGCGTTTGGCAGCCCCTTCAACTTCGTGGGCAGCATGACCGCGGGCATCGTCAGCGCGCTGAACCGCACGCAGAACGACGGCATCGATACGCCGCTGGGGGTTGATGCCTACCAGGATTTCATTCAGGTGGACGCCGCGGTGAATCCCGGCAACTCCGGCGGGCCTCTGGCGAACCTGCGGGGCGAGGTCGTGGGCATCAACACCGCCATCTTCAGCAGAACGGGCGAGTTTTCGGGGATCGGCTTTGCCATTCCCAGTAACCAGGCCCGCCGCGTGTACCAGGACATCCGCCAGAACGGCCGCTCCGTCCGGGGCTGGCTGGGCGTGCGGGTGCTGCCGGCCCGGGCCGATCCGCAGCGGGCGGACCTGCTCGACTACGACGGGCAAAGCGGGGTGATCGTGGACACCGTCTATCGCAACACCCCCGCCGCGGACGCGGGGCTACGGCGCAACGACATCATCCTCAGCGTCGACGGCCGCGCCGTGCGCGACCAGCAGGCCCTCAAGAACATGACCGCATTCGCGGAGTTGGGCCGGCAGGTGGCGCTGGAGGTGTTCCGCGAGGGCGAGACGCTGAAGCTGCCTGTGACGATTGGCCCAATGCCCGATGACGCGATGACGCTGGGCATCCAGCCGCAGTTCGATCCGCGGGCCCTTGGCGTGCGCCTGGCGGAGTCGGAGCGTGGCGCCGTGCAGATTCGGAACGTGGTGGCCGATTCCCCGGCGCATCGGGCTGGCCTCCGGGCGGGCGACTACATCCTGGCGATCGGCGATCAGCAGGTCAGGTCCGTTCGCGATGCCGAGGCACTCCTGGCGCAGATCGACCCGCGCCTGGGCGTGGGGATGCTCATCGTCACCCGCGACCGCACCTACACGATCCTCGTCAAGCCGTAGGCGAAACGCCCGCCAGCAGCTCGCGATACTGCTGCAGGCGCCGCTCGTCCGGATTCGGAGCATATCTCACGTCATGGATGCTGCCGTCGGACGCGCGCCGCAGCCGCAGGATGCGCGTGTTGTCCCGCTTGTAGCGCACACTGCCCAGCAGGTAATCGACCCGGCCCACCACGATCTGCGCTCCCCCGGCTTCGTCGCACCCGATCAGGTCCATCAGCCGCACGTGCGCCGCGCCGATCGCCGGAAGGTGCGGCAAGACTCGCTGCGCAAGCTCCGCGGGCGCCTTAGGCTCCAGCCGGCACCCATGCTCCCTTGCCAGACGCCCTAGCCGCAGGCGCCGTTGATGCTGCTCGATCAGGGCCGCCGCCAGCGGCGCCCCC
>JBGTBZ010000067.1:0-5236 GCA_041749155.1 Phycisphaerae bacterium | reverse complement strand
CGCCGGCCCGGCGCTGGCGCTCGTTGACGGCGGCGTCGATGCGGCGGCGGAGGTCTTCGACCTGCTTGTGCATCTGTGCCAGGACCGCGGCGGCGGGCTGGGCCTCGACGGGCTCCATGCGTGCCCGGGCCTCCTCCAGGGAGATGAGCATGTCGGCGAAGGGCAGGAGCGGCTTGACATCCGCGAGCTTGGCCTCCTCGTGCTGCATCGCCTTCAGCTCATGGCGAATGTGTCCCTTGAGCAGCAGAAAGTCGATCCGCGCCGGCGGGGCCAGCTGCTCATAGTCCATGGCATCCAGCTCATTCAGCCATTTGCCCAGGAACTGGCCCAGGCGCTGCGAGCGGGCTTGGGATCCGGAAAGTGGATAGAAGCGTCTCAGCGAGCCGTAGTCGGTGCTGAAGGCCTCGACGACGTCGCGCAAGCCCGGATCGGTGGCGTAGGACGTGGGGATGGCCCGATTCTGCGCTGACGCGGCCGGCCGCGACGCGACGATCAGGAATCCCAGGATCATTGC
Source organism: Phycisphaerae bacterium (assembly GCA_041749155.1). Classification (GTDB taxonomy): domain Bacteria; phylum Planctomycetota; class Phycisphaerae; order Tepidisphaerales; family Tepidisphaeraceae; genus JAEZED01. The sequence goes on along the minus strand of JBGTBZ010000067.1, from coordinate 4,722 downwards.
GGTCAGGCATGACAGTCGCGCGATTGCTGCGCGCCGGCCAGGGTAAGGTTCTTGGTTCATGAGCGCTGGATGAAGTGAAACGGCTTGGGAGCTGCGAGGCGTGGAGCAAATTATTCCCCACGGGCCGCGGGATCGCAAGGCCGCGGGAGAGCGCCCTCACATTCAGCCTTCCATCCGCTAAGCTTGCCGGCGGCCCGGAGGGGCCACGGGCTTTCGACAGGAGGATTCAGGGTTGCTGGGCATTACGATCGCATCCATCCTCGTTCTTGGCGTGCTGGCGCAGTGGCTGGCCTGGCGGCTGCGTATTCCATCGATCCTGATGCTGCTGCTGACGGGCCTTCTGGTGGGTCCACTGGCCCTTTGGTTCAATTTGCGTGTGCTGGAGCGGCCCGAAGAGCAGGCGATCTTCCTGAACATCACCGGCATTTTCGGACAGGACCTGCTTCTGGCGGTCGTATCGATCGCCGTCGGGCTTATCCTGTTCGAGGGGGGCCTGACACTGAACTTCAGCGAGATCCGGCAGGTCCGCCCCGCCGTCCTGAGCCTGGTGACCGTGGGGGCGATGGTGACGTGGATCGTGGCGTCGCTCGCCGCGGCGTACATCCTGGGTCTGAACTGGGCGGTAGCGATCCTGCTGGGGGCGATCCTGACGGTGACCGGGCCAACGGTGATCGGGCCGCTGCTCCGCTTTGTGCGCCCTATCGGAAGCGTGGGGAAGGTGCTGAAATGGGAAGGGATCGTGATCGATCCCATCGGGGCGCTGCTGGCAGTGCTGGTGTTCGAGGCGATACGGGCCGGCCACGCCGTCAGCAGCTTCGAGACGGGCCTGAGCACCGCCGGCTACTTCGCGCTGGGGGCGGTGGAGGTGAGCCTGATCGGTAGCGCCACCGGCCTGGCGGCCGCGTTTTTGCTGGTCGTTTTCCTGCGGAAGTACATGATCCCGGACCATCTGCAGGTTCCGGTGACGCTGGCGATGGTGCTGGCGGCGTTCAGCGCCAGCAACTGGTTCGTGCATGAGTCGGGGCTGTTTGCCACGACGATCATGGGAATCGCCCTGGCCAACCAGCGCAAGGCCCGCATCAGCCACATTCACGAGTTCAAGGAGACGCTGACGATCCTGCTGATCGCGATGCTGTTCATCGTGCTCGCGGCACGGCTGCGGCTGAGCCAGCTTGGCGAGCTCTGGGAGCACCGCTGGGGGGCCTTGGGCTTCATGCTGGTGCTGGTGCTGGTGGCCCGGCCGGCAAGCGTCTTCATCAGCACCGTGGGCACGCGGCTCAACATGCGCGAAAAGCTCTTCCTCGCCTGGATGGCCCCGCGCGGCATCGTGGCGGCCTCCGTCGCCAGCGTTTTCGGCATCGCTTTGGTCGCGGAAGGCGTGCCCGACGCCCACCTGCTCGTGCCCTATGTCTTTCTTGTGATCATCGTCACCGTGGCCCTCTACGGCCTGACGGCGGTCCGCGTCGCCACGCGGCTGAAGGTCGCCAACCCCGCCAACGCCGGGTTTTTGGTCGCGGGGGCCAACGCGGTCGCCCAGCCGCTGGCCAAGGCGCTCCAAGATGAGAACATCGAAGTCCTGGTGGTTGACCTCAACCCGGCGCACATCCGCCGGGCGCGGCTGGCAGGGCTTCAGACGCTGATTTCCAATATTCTTTCGCCGCTGGTGACGGAGCGGATCGAGCTGACCGGGATAGGCCGCCTCCTGGCCCTGACGCCCAACGACGAGATCAACAGCCTGGCCACGCTCCACTACGCGCGCCACTTCGGACGCAGTAACGTCTTCCAGCTCGCCTTCAAGGCCGAGCGCGAGCGGGAGGACGACGTCGACGCTTCGGTCCGAGGCCGCACGCTGTTCGGGCCGGAATACACCTTCTCCATGCTCCAGGAACTGATGGAGCAGGGCGGGCAGATCCGCAAGACCCGGCTGACCCGCGAGTTCACCCACAAGGACTGGGAGCGCCATAACGCCGGCAAGCGCATCCCCCTCTTCCTCATCGACGAAAACAAGGCCCTGGACGTCTTCACCACCGATCGCACACTGACACCACGCCCCGGACAGACGATCATCGCCCTCTCCCTGCCCGCCGACGCCGTGCTCGCGCAGCGGCCCGATCACGAGGAGTCGGAGTTGGAAGAGGCCGCCCCCGGCGCCCACACTTCCGTCGACGCCGCCGCCGACACGCGGGAGCCGGCGGGGATGTCTTGAGGCGGACCCTTGGAGAGATTCATGCCCACACTCACCGTTGAAGCCGTTGGAAGCTTCCAAGTGCCGACCGACAAACGACTTGTGCTCGCCCTGGAGGACGAGGCGGGCCTCGACCAGCTTCACGCCTGCGGCGGCCAAGCCCGGTGCACAACCTGCCGGGTGACGGTCGTGGAGGGCTTGGCCAGCCCGATGACGGCGGCGGAGCTGCAAGTGCTGAAGTCAAAGGGACTTGCGGGCGAGCCGGGACTGCGGCTGAGCTGCCAGATGACGATGATCGGCGATCTCTCGATCAAGGCGGAGTCGAGATTGGCCGGCAGCGGGCGCAAGGACGCCGGCAAACGACCCGCGGACTTCATCGAGCCGCCGCCGGTGTTTGTGCAAGGGCCAGGGGGGGAAATCCGAATGACGAAACCAGAATAGCGAATCAATGACCAAGCCCGGAGCGCCCTTTGGTCATTTGGACTTCATTCGTCATTCTGGTTTCGTCATTCGGATTTCCCATTACTCTCCTCCGCAAGCCGCGCCATGTCGGCAAACCGCTCCTTCAAGTCCCCGTACAGCCGGTCGTACACCGCCTGATGGCGCGCATAAAGCCCAGCCTGTTTACGGCTGGGCCTCGTCACGTCTGTTGCCTTGATCAGCCTCCGGCACGCCTCCGGCACGCTCTTGAACACGCCAACTCCCACCCCGGCCAACAGCGCCGCACCGAACGCCGCGCCCTCCTCAGCGTTGGTGATCGCAACCGGCGCATCGTAGATGTCCGCCTGGATCTGCCGCCACAGCTTCGACTTCGCCCCCCCGCCGGTGCCTCGCACCTGCTTCACCGGCACGCCCATCTGATCGCTCATGATCTTCAGCATGGCGTTCATGTTGAACGTCACGCCTTCGACGATCGACCGGACGATCATCGGCCGGTCCGTCCGCCGCGTCGCGCCGATCCAGCCAGCCCGGGCGTCGGGATCGGGACACGGGCAGCGCTCGCCGGTGAGATAAGGCAGGAAGAAGAGCCCCTCGCAGCCGGCGGGGGCCTGCTCCGCCAAGTCCAGCACGACCTCGAAGACGCTGCGCTTCTGCCGCCTGGCCAGAGCCTTCTCCACGTCGCAGAACTGGTCGGCGTACCACTGCAGGCTGCCGGCGGCGGAGAGCATGCAGCCGAAGAGGACGTAGGCCCCGGGGACGGCATGGCACATGGTGGCGATCCGCCCCACCACCTCCCCGGCATCGTCCAAGGCCGGGGCATCGGAGTGAGCGCACATCACCCCACCCGTGCCGAGGTTTGCGTTGATCAGCCCGGCTTCGACGATGCCGTTGCCGACGGCACCGGCCATGACATCCCCCGCGCCGGCAACCACTGGGATGCCCTCGCGCAAGCCCAGGCATTTCGATCCCTGGGCACCCAGCACCCCCGTCACTTCCGGCGACTCATACAACTTCGGAAGCAGCGCCAGATCGATGTCGAGAATTCGCAAGAGCTCCCCGCTCCAGTCGCGCTGCTTCACATCGACCAGGCACATCCCGCTCGCATCCCCCAGGTCCGTCGCGAAGTCGCCGGTCATGCGGTAACGCACGTAGTCCTTCGGCAGCAGGATGTGCGCGCAACGGGCGTACTTCTTCGGCTCCTGCTCCCGGAACCACAGGATCTTGGGCGCCGTGTACCCCGTCAGCGGCAGGTTGCCCACCATCGCCAGCATCCGCCGCTCCCCCCCGGCTCTCTCCACGATCTCGCGGCTCTGCATTGCCGTCCGCTGGTCGTTCCAGAGCAGGGCGGGCCGCAGGACCTTGCCGGCCTTGTCGAGAAAGACGCTGCCGTGCATCTGCCCCGAAAGCCCGATCCCCCCGATCTCCCCGCCGCGGACTTTCTCCTTTCGAAGCACGCCCTTCACGCTCTGCTGGGCGGCGGACCACCACTGCTCCGGGTCCTGCTCCGTCCAACCGGGGCGGGGCGTCTGGAGCGAATGGGCGACCGTGTGCGTCCCCAGCACGCGGCCGGACTCGTCCATGACCAGCGATTTGGTGCCGGATGTGCCGATGTCGATGCCGAGCAGGTAGGGCATGGGGCGTAATCTGCCAGAGGGGGCCCCGCGAATAAAGTCGCCTTGCCGAACCGAAGCACGACGTGCCGCCCCACCGCGCTCGAAGTGTTTGGCCGCGCGGGCAGAAGCCGCCGCCTCACAGCGCTGCCAGCAGGGCGTCCAAATCGGTAAACAGCCGCTCGACCTCTTCGTCCTCGTCCTCGTCGGCGTTGCTGATCAGCCCGACGTCAAAACCCCCGCCGCCGAAGAGCGTGTCGGGCGAGCGGGTGCCCAGCAACGCGTCCAAATCCGGCAGCAGGTCCCAGTCATCGCCGCCGTCGAGCAGGTCGGCCCCGGCTCCGCCGATGAGCGTGTCTTTGCCGTCGGCGCCGAAGAGGCGGTCGTTGCCGCCGGTGCCGAGAAGCAGATTTCGGCCCGCGTCGCCGCGAATCTCATCGTCGCCGTCGCTGCCCAGGACGTGCTCCAATCGCAGCAGGAAGGCTG
>JBGTBZ010000066.1:0-4416 GCA_041749155.1 Phycisphaerae bacterium | reverse complement strand
GCGACGCCCTGCGGCAGTCTGCCGTAGCACCTCGCGATCCGAGACGGCGGCGGTGTAGGTCGGCTCGATGATCAACCCCTCGTATCGACGCTGCTCCGTTGGGGGATCGAGGATCAGCGAGACCGGCAGGGCCAGGAACGTCCCCAGCGAAACAAGCGGCTCTGCGATAACCCCGGCCCGCTGCCGCTGCACGTAGTTGAAGTCCCCCGGCTCGCCGACGCGGAAGTCCCGCGCCGAGTTCGTCGGCCCAGCGATCACGTCGCCATTGGCGTAGTACGCGGTCGTCCGCGGCCAGTCGCGCAGGACCATCGCCTCGTCGTACTTCGCCACCGCCGCGGCGCGGGGGGCGTAATCGGGCTGATGCGTGGCCTGACAGCCGCCGGTGAGCAGCAGGACCGTGGCCAGGAGCAGAAGTCGGGCAGGGGCGAGGTGAGCGGTCATTTGGAACCAGAGGTTAGCGGCGTAAGGCGCCGCGTCCAGGAATGAGCAAGCAGCTACTCGAGAGCCTCCTGTCGCTCGCGCAGCAGCGAATCGGTGCTGCCGCGCATGCGCTGATCGGCCTCCATGGCGGTCTCCTGGTCCAGCGGGCGGTTCATCGGCGTCGTTTCCGGCGTTGTATCGCAGCCGGCGGCCAGGGCGAGCAGCACAAGGAAAAGCAAGAGCCGCATATCTCGATCTTAGGTAGCCCGGTAGCTACGCCGCCACGCCGCGAACGGGCTCTAACATGCTCCCATGACGCAGCGAGCCCAGATTTGCCACTCCACCGCCGCGGTGCTGCGGCAGGCCCGGGAGCGTTTGGCGTCCGACAGCGCCTTCATCGGCTTTGACGGCTTCGTGGATGAAATCTGCGCCGTCGTAGAGACCAGGGGCGGCGGCGGGCCGCAGACCGTCGGCACGATCGCTCGGCTGGCGGAGAAGATCGGCCAGGCCGCGGGCCAGAGCAGCAACTACGAAATCCTGGTGCGCCAGGTGAAACTGGGCGGCAACGGGCCGATCATGGCCAACGCGCTGGCGAGCCTGGGGCTGGATGTGACCTTCGTCGGGGGCGTGGGTTATCCCGATGTGCATCCGGTGTTCAGCGACCTGGCGCGGCGGGCCGACGTGCGCAGCATCGCACCGCCGGCGCACACCGACGCGCTGGAGTTCACCGACGGCAAACTCATGCTGGGGAAGCTGGAGGCGCTGTCGGAGATCACCTGGGAAAACCTCGTGCGGCGGCTGGGGCTGGACACACTGGAGCACCTGCTGGCCCGCTCCCGGCTGATTGGGCTGGTGAACTGGACGATGATCCCGCAGATGAGCCGGATCTGGGCTCGGCTGGTCAGCGATCTGCTGCCGAAGCTGCCCAACCCCACCAGCGGACGGAGGATGGTGTTCATCGACCTGGCGGACCCGGAAAAGCGCACGGCCGATGACCTGCGATACGCCCTGAAGCTGCTGGGACACATGGAGCAGTTCGCCGAGGTGACCCTAGGGTTAAACCTGAAGGAGGCTCAGCAGGTGTGCCTCGCCCTGGACCTGCTGCCGCCCTCGGAGACCCGCGCCACCGTCGAAACGGCTGCCGCGGCGTTGCGGGAGGCGCTAGGCATTGGTTGCTGCGTCATCCATCCCCGCACCGGCGCCGCCGCGGCGGTTGTGGGGGAGTTGGCATGGTTTGACGGGCCTTTCGTGCGGGAGCCGAAGATCAGCACGGGGGCGGGAGATCATTTCAACGCCGGCTTCATGCTGGGGCGCATGGCGGGGCTGGGGTTGGCGGAGTGCCTGTGCACGGGCGTGGCGACCAGCGGCCACTACGTGCGGACCGCCCGCCCGCCTACCCCGGGAGAGCTGGCGGACTTTGTCCGGGACCTTCCGGAGCCCGAGTGACGAGCACTGGGAGTGGGAGTGCCACGGCTTCACCCGCAGGGGAAGCCTGCTCGGTCCCGTGTCGAGCTGTCAGACACGGCTTCCCCTGCGGGTGAAGCCGTGGCACCCGGCGACCTACTCCAGCGTCATGCGGAGGAAATGCTCCATGATCTGCCAGCTCGTCTGCGCCGCTTGCTCGTCGTAGGCCACGCCGGTGATGCCGGCGCGGTCGGCGTTGGGGTTGCTGAAGGCGTGCACCGCTTTCGGGAAGCTCACAAACGTGATCGGAACGCCCGCCTCGACGCACTTCTGCACGTAGCCGGACACCGCGTCCGGCGGGACCATCGGGTCGGCCCCGCCGTGCAGGACCAGCATTGCCGTCTTCACCTCGAGTCCGCTTTCCGGGGCGGCATCGGGACTTAGCCCGCCGTGGAAGCTCACGCCTGCCCTGATATCCATCCCCGCCTTGACCATGTCGGCCACGGTGCTGCCGCCGAAGCAGAAGCCGATCGCAGCGATCCTTGACGTATCCACCTGCTCCAGCTTCTTGAGCTCCTCCAAGGCCGGCGCCGCCAGCTCGGCAAGGCCCGCCTCGTAGGCGACGCCGGAGAGGCGCTGGGCATCCTGGGCGGTGGTGACGACCTTGCCGTCGCCGTACATGTCGGCGACAAAGGCGACGTAGCCCATCTCCGCGAGCTGGCGGGCGCGTGTTTTGGGGTATTCGTTGATGCCCCACCATTCCGGAATGACAAGGATGCCAGGTTGCTTGCCCTCGACGGAATCGTCGTAAACCGCGTATCCCTTGGCGGTTACGCCGCTGGGAAGCTTGTAATCGATGTTGCGGGTCACGATGTCGGCCATGGCGGGGGAGACAGCGAGCAGTGAGGCGAGCATCGCCAGCACGGCGGGGGCGTGGATTTTCGGCATTGGGCGAATTTACCGCAAGGCTGGGCCGGTGGGGAGCGCGATTTCGGGGGACAGAGGAACCACAAGGCCACCAAGGCAGAAGAAGCTGGGCGGGAAGAGTCTGGTGCGCTGTGGTCGGGCGCGATCGTTGACGACGCCGGCAGTGATGTAAACTGCGGTCCACGTTCACCGGATTGCTGCCGAACTGGCGGAAGGAGGGGCTGGGTGCTGATTCCTTACACTGTCGATGTTCCGATGGTCCGGCTGCCGATCGCGAACTTCGCGCTGATCGCGGTCACCATCGTGCTTTCGGTGCTTGCCTTCGGGGCGGAGACGGAGATGGTGAACTCGCTCATCCTCGACGGCTGGCGGCCGGGCGGGCTGCTCGGGCACATGTTCATTCACCTCGATCCGCTGCACCTGCTTGGAAACATGATTTTCCTGTGGGTCTTTGGCAATGCCGTGTGCGCGAAGATCGGCAACGGCTACTACCTGCTGGCGTACCTCGCGCTGGGCCTGCTGGCGGCGGCGGCGCACAACCTGCTCGACGGCCGCCCCGCGGTCGGGGCCAGCGGGGCGATCAATGGCGTCGTGGGCCTCTTCCTGATCCTGTATCCACTGAACGAGATCAGTTGCTTCTACTTCGTGTTCATCCGCGGCGGAGTATTCAGCGTCAGCAGCGTGTGGATGATCCTGTTCTGGCTGGCGTGGGACCTGTGGGGGGCCGCCGCCGGTGGCGGGAATGTGGCATACATGGCCCACCTCGGAGGATTTGCGGGCGGAGCTGGTATCGGCGTATTGCTGCTCAAGAGCGGAATGATTGAAATGGACCGGAGCGAACGGTCGCTGCTTCAGGTGCTTGGGCGGTGAAAGGCTCTTTACCATGCCGGCTGTTGCTGCGTGAGGCAGTGGATCGTTCCCAGGCCCCAGATCAGCTCGCGGCAATCGACGCCGACGACCTCGCGGCCCGGGAGGAGGCGGGCGAGGGTCGCCAGCGCGCGGGAGTCGTTCGCATGGCCGAAGGTCGGCACGAGCAGGGCGCCGTTGACGAAGTAGAAGTTAACGTATGTCGCCGGCACGCGCTGCTCCTCGATCGCGAAACAGCCAGGCATGGGAATCTCCACGACATCGAATCCGCGGCCCGCGGCGTCGCGCAACGCCCGGCACTGCTCCACCGCGTCGCGGGTGATCGCGTAATTCTCGTCCGCCGGGTCCTGCTCGACGCCGACGACGATCGTGCGAGGTTTCACGAACCTCGCCAGGTCGTCGATGTGCCCATCCGTGTCATCCCCCGCGATCCCGCCGCGGAGCCAGAGGACCTCGCGCTGGCCGTAGAAGTCGATCAGGTGCCGCTCGATCTCCTCCTTGCGCACCCCGGGGTTGCGATTGGGGCTCAACAGGCAGTCCTCGGTGGTCAGGATGATCCCCTCGCCGTTGAAATCGACGGCGCCGCCTTCCATCACGATCGGGGCGTCGAACACCGGCAGGCCGAGCTTCTCGCCGACGCGCGTCGGCACGGCGTCGTCATCCTCCCACGGCGGGTATTTGCCGCCCCAGGCGTTGAACTTCCAGTCCACGATGGCGGCGGCTGAACGTCGAACGTCCAACGTCGAACGTCCAACGTCGAAGTCGGAAGGGCGCGTCTCCTCCCCATCCGGCACTTCG
>JBGTBZ010000065.1:0-4728 GCA_041749155.1 Phycisphaerae bacterium | reverse complement strand
GCCGGGGGCCGACGAGCAGGCGATTCTGGCGGGCCTGATGCGCTTTGGGGCGGTCCGCCGCTTCGAGGTCGCCGAGCCGAACCTGCACGACATTTTCGTCCGCATCGCCCGCCCCGACCCGGCGGAGATGGCCCCTTCCACCGCCGACCAGCCCGCCTGAAGCAACGCCGCCATGCGAAAAACGTTCGTCATCGCAATCCGCGACTACCTGGCGGCGGTGAAGACCAAGAGCTTTCTTGTCTCGCTGGTGCTGATGCCGATCCTGATGGGCGGGGGGATCGCCTTTAACCGGCTCAGCGAGCTGATGGGCGACACGCGTCCCAAGCACGTGGCGGTGATCGATCACACCGCCTTCGACCCGGCAAATGAGACGCGACCGCTCTACCAGGTGCTGATCGAGGCGGCGCAGGGACGCAACGAGGCGGTGCGCGACGAGCGAACCGGCGAGTTCATCAAGGCCCCGTTTCATTTCGAGTATGCAGGTCTGCCGCCCGATGCCGCCCAGGGGGAGCTGGATGAGCTGCGTTACCGGTTGAGCGAGCGGCTCCGCGACGGCGAGCTGTTTGCGTTCGTCGAGATCGGGCGCGAGGCGGTGCGCGCCAGGCCCTTGAGCATGCAGGAGCAGCTCGAGCTTCAGGAGGAGATCCAGGAGCTGGCGCGGCGCCTGCGAGTGAACCTTCAGGACCTCCAGGGCACCCTGGCCCTCGCCGGCGGCGATCCCAAACAGCAGGCGGAGTACCGCGCCAAGTTCGAGCAGGCGCTGGAGCGGGCGGGGATCAACCAGTCGGAGCTGATGAACGACCCTGCCCTGCGCGAGCTGGCGGCCGTGCAGGATCGCACCGGCATCCGCTACACCAGTAAGAACACCACCAGCATGGAGCTGCGCGAGTGGATCCGCCAGACGCTGGAGCCGGAGATTCGCGCCCGCCGCGTCGCGCAGATCGGGGATGTTGACGCCGCCCGCGTGGCCCCGCTGCTGGAACCGCCACAGTTTGCCCAGCGCGCCATGGCCGACAAGGACTCCGCCGGCCAGATCATCTACGAGCGCGATCCGGACATCATCACCAACATCATCATCCCGATCTTCATGGTCTTTTTGATGTTCACGGTGATCATGACCGCCGCCAGCCCGCTGACGACCAACATCGTGGAGGAGAAGCAGCTTCGCATCGCCGAGGTCCTGCTGGGCAGCGTCCGCCCCTTCGAGCTGATGCTCGGCAAGCTGCTGGGAGGCGTGGGCGTCAGCCTGACGCTGGCGGCGATCTACATCAGCGGCGGACTGGTGATGGCACGGGAGTTCCATGCCCTGGATGCGGTCTCGCCTGCGACGCTGGCGTGGTTCGGCCTGTTCGCGGCCCTGGCGACGCTCATGTACGGCGCCCTCTTCGTCGCGGCGGGGGCGGCGGTCACGAACCTCAAGGAGGCCCAGAACTTTCTGACGCCCGTCATCCTCGTTGTCGTGGCGCCCATGTTCGCCTTCGCGTCGCTGCTCCAGAACCCTGATGGACCCCTGGCCCGGGCCATGACCTGGTTCCCCCTGACCACGCCCACCTCCGTCGTGCTGCGCCAGGCCCTTCCTCCGGGCATGGCCACCAGCGAAAAGCTCGCCGCCGCGGGGCTGACGCTGGCGACCACCCTGCTGCTGGTCTGGATCGCCGGCCGCGTCTTCCGTTTCGGCATGCTCCACACCGACAAGGCCGCGGCCCTGCGCGACATGCTGCGCTGGGTGGCGCGCGGCTGAGACGCTCTCTACCGCGGCTCGGACATGTGCAACTGCACCTGCTTCGCCGCCGTGCCGCGCTCGTCGCGAAGGGAGACGGTCACGAGCCTCGCCGTCCAGTCGATCTCAATGGTGCCGAAATTCGGCTCGTACAGAATCGGCCCCGCCCGGTAATCGTTCGGCTCATCCACTCCGCCCTCGCGGGTACGAGCCTGGTTGAGCGAGCTGGCGGTAGCCTCCACTATCACATTGGGCCCGCCATCGTCGTGCCACTGGTCCACCGAAAGCTCTCCGCTGTGCCTGTCCCCGCTGAGCACCAGGATGTCGCCGGCGCTCTTGCGCAGCAGCTCGATCATCCTCCGCCGCTCCGCGGGGAAGTTCGCCCATTTCTCGAACCTATGCTGCCGCGGAAAGAGCTGGATGCTCGTGCAGAGGACCCGGATGTCCGCGGGCTCGGTCAGGACTTCCTCGAGCCATGACCATTGCGCCCCGCCGAGGATCGTGGCCTCAGGGTCCTCGGTCGGGACATACGTCAGCGGCCGCACGCCTTCGGCCACCGTCAGCGGGCTGCGGAACCACCGCGTGTCGAGCAGGATGAACTGCACGCGACGCCCCGGAGGACCGAGCGTCACCGCGTCGTAGTTCCCCTCGCGCTGGCGCCGCGGGCTCCCGGGCGGCTCGCCGAAGAAGTCGAGCATCACCTGCTTGCTCTGGACCTTCAGGGGATACTCGGCGCCGGCGTCGTTCTCCCCCATGTCGTGGTCATCCCAGATCGCCAGCACTTGAGCGCGGTCCCGCAGCCGCTGGTAGCCCGGCATCGCTCCCAGCTTCGCGTAATCCGCCGCCAGCTTTGTCATGTCGCGGGTGTCGCCGTAGACGTTGTCGCCCAGGAACACAAATGTGTCGGGCTCAAACTCGGCGATGACATCCAGGATGGGCGCCGGCCGGCTCTGATGAAGGCACGAGCCAAAGGCGATCCGCTCGACCGCCGCCTCCGGCGCCGGCTGGGCGCCGCCCACCGGGAAAGCCGTCCCGACGAGCAAGCCCAGGATCCATAGGGAAAGCATCCCGCCAGCCTAACGCGAGGCCGGCAGCCTCGCCACGACGGCGACGCCCAGGTAAAGAAACTCAGGAAGACTTCAGTCTTCGCAGCACCGCAGCCGTGGCGGCTCGGCGGTGTTGTGCTTGAGCATGCGGATCGTCCGCCCGTCCTCGCTCCAGGACACGCTGCTCATATAGGCCTCGATCAGTAACAGCCCTCGGCCGCTGCACTTGTCGAGATTCTCCTCGCAGGTCGGGTCGGGCACTCTCGTGCGGTCAAACCCCGGTCCCTGGTCGCTGATCTCGATTTCCGCCTGCTGCGGCGTGATCCGCGCTTTCACCTCGACCTGCTTGGTTGGATCGAGCTTGTTGCCGTGCTTAATCGCGTTGGTCATCGCCTCATCCAGCGCCAGCTTGACGGCGAAAAACGCGTCTTCGTCGAACCCCGCCTCCCGGCAGGCGCGCAGGATGATCTCCTGGACCTCCCGCCCCCGCTCAAGGTCAGAGGGGATGATGAATCGCATTGGTTCGGCTCGCGGGACACTGCCTCTTCCGGATCCGACGCTCTTGCCGGCGACACTGTCGCGGGCGGGTTTGCCGCCGCTGTTTCGCGAGGAGGTGTCGGGTCGGGCCCTGCTCATACGTAGGTCGTGCAGCCGTTGCCCCGTCAGCCGCACGCTATTCTAGAACTACCGCCGCGTTCCGGCAGTTTCGCGACTGCCAGCGGATCGAGAAACCGGCGCAGCCACTCAAACATCGGTCTTTTGCACCCCAAAGCTCTCCAGGGCAGCCTGCCGGTTCGGGTAAATCCGGAAGAGCTTGTCCAGCTTGGTGATCGTGAAGACCTCTAAGATCTGCCGCTTGATGTCGCACAGCCGAAGCTGCCCGTTCTTCTCACGCACCCGGTTGTTGGCATTGATCAGCATCCCCAGCGCCGCGGAGGACAGGTGATCCACGTTCCGGAAATCCAGCAGAAGCTGCGGACGGTCCTGCTGGTCGATCACCTCCCCGACCGCCGTGCCAATGTCGGCGATGTTCGCTTCGTCCAGGATCTTGCTCTGGACGAACTCCACGATCTTGATCGGGCCGTGGTTGACGACGGCGACGGGAGAGGGGGCGTCAGACATGGTGGGACTCATAGGCTGGGGGAAAACACGCAGGCGGGGGCCGCCCGCAACCGGCCAACTTCCACGGCTGGCGGGGCATTGTACCGGGCCTCGGCCGCTTGGGTAGGTTCCGCCCGTCCCTCCAGGGCCGCAGCGCGACGTTAAAACCGCTATCCGGCCGTGTCAAGCCGGCCACCCGACATCCCGGGGAGCCCCAAAAACACGCCAGCCGCGGCCTGGGGGCCGCGGCTGGTGCGTCAGCAGAATGAACCAACCGGAACACGGAAGGAATCGAATGAAGAACCCAGCAAGTCCGAATCGCAATCGACTCGCTCGGCTCCTGCTGTCTTATCGGACAACTACCTCCCCGTCCTTAGCATTTATCCGGGCCATCCCTACTCCAGTACCACCACCTTCTCCAGCAGCAGGTAGTTCCGGCCCCGGTACTCCGTCACCCGGCCTGTAACACGAAACCGCCGGTCGGGATTCCCCCCGATGGCCGACTCCACCGCCACGAGGTTCAGATTTTCCAGCAGAACCATCGGCGGATCGACCGCAGACGCGCGGTTGGCCCCGTCGCTCTCGAAGACAAGCTCCAGCCCCCGGCCATCGCCGCTGACACGGATACGGCACATCCGGTCGATCACGTATGTCCCCTCGCGCACCAGCCGCTGCGGCGGCGTGTCCGGGGCTACCGACGCCGAACCCCCGCCCGCGGCGTTGTTCAAACCGCCTGCGAACCGATCGCCCGACAACTGTGTCTCCGACGGACCCTGCGGCCGGTCCCCTTCCAGCAGGCGCTGCAACACCTCGTCCGCCGCCTCCGCGGGCTGGGTGGTGGGCTGGGTGGCGGGCCGCGTC
>JBGTBZ010000064.1:0-3773 GCA_041749155.1 Phycisphaerae bacterium | reverse complement strand
CCAGCGCCAGCGCCTCCGCCGGGTCGAATTCGCCCACGATCACGAGTGTCAGCGTGTCCGGACGGTAAGTTGCCCCGTGGAACGCCTGCAAATCCTCGGCGGAGTACGTCTCAAGGCCGGTGCGGATGTGTGCCGACTCGCGCCCGTGCCGCCAACTCTGCGCCATCGCACAGAAAGCAAATTTCCCCATCCCCGCCTGCGGGTTCCGCTCGACGAAGTCCACTTCCTGCGCCGCCCGCGGCCCTTCCTGGCGGATGATCGCCTCGTCGATCTTCAGGCTCGACAGCCGCTCGGCCTCGATCTTCAGGATCTCCTCCAGCCTGTCCGCGGGCGCCATGTAGTCGTAATGCGTCCAGTCCGGCATCGTCTCGGCGTTCGCAAGCCCTGACTGATTTAGCAGTTGCATCGATTCGCCAGCCCCGTAGCCCGCCGTGCCGGCGTTGCAGACCAGATGCTCCAGCAGGTGCGCCGCCTGCGGCATCCCCGCCGGTTCATGCACCAGCCCCACCTCGTAAAACGCCTCCACCGCAACCTGCCCAACGTTTGGGACCGGCTGCAGGAGCACCTTGACGCCGTTATCCAGCGTGTGCCGGCCGGCATCCCCCTGTGCCGCCGCGGCGGAGGCAGGCTGCGGGGAGCGCGCGGGCGCAAGGCTTGCGATAGCTAGGACCAGCAATGCGGCGGTGATTTTTGCGAGCGTGGCGGGCATGGGAAGGATCCTCCCGGCGGCGCCGCCCGCGCGGCCGGGTTCGATTCTCCGGGATCAGGCGGTGACGAACAAGCCGCTACGATGCGGCGTGGCTGACGACACGGATCACCTGCCGGCGGCGGAGGCCGTCTGGAACGAGGACCGCCTCAAGAACCCCCACGCCGTGGCGGACAAGCAGAAGCGCGTCCGCGACATGTTCGCCGCCATCGCCCCGCGGTACGACCTGAACAACCGGCTGCATTCGCTGGGGATCGATCAGCGGTGGCGGAAGAAGGCGGTGAAGCTCTCGCGGCTGGAGCCGGATGATGTGGTCGTGGATGTCGCGTGCGGGACCGGGGATTTGACGCTGGCGTATGCGCGCAAGCTCCGGAGGCTGCGTCGCCCTCATGGGCTCTCAATGCATCAGGTCGCAGGCATCGACTTCACATTTGAGATGTTGCCTCGCGCTGCTCAGAAAGCGGGCGAGGAATCCGCGATAGAGCCGGTGCCAAGGGCTCCGAGCGGCAAATCGGTTTATCCTGCCGCGTTCTCGATGCTCGTGCCATTCATAAATGGCGACGCCCAGAACCTCCCCCTCCCCGACGCCTGCTGCGATGTCGTATCCATCGCCTTCGGCATCCGAAACGTCGCCGATCCGATGCGGGCTTTGCGCGAATTCCGCCGAGTGCTGCGGCCGGGCGGGCGGCTCGTCGTGCTGGAGTTCAGCAAGCCTACCAACCGCCTGATTCGCGCCGCCTACGACTTCTACTGCAACCAGGTGATGACCCGCACCGCCGCCTGGATTGCCGGCGACCGCACCGGCGCCTACCGCTACCTCTCCGCCAGCGTCGAGACGTTCAAGAGCCGCGAAGAGATGAAGGCCGACATCGAATCCGCCGGCTTCTCGGGCGTGGAGGTCCACCCCCTGACCTTCGGCGTCGCGGTCATCTACGTGGGGTTCGTGAAGTCACTTCCCACATTTTGAAAGTTCTGGTGGTCTCGAAGGTATTATCCGGTCGCGATGCGAATTGTCACCGCCATTACCGGCGCCAGTGGGGCCCTTTACGCCCAGCGCTTCCTCCAGGGCCTAGCCGCCGCTTCCGTCGAGACGCACCTGGTCGTCTCGCCGCTGGGGCGGCGGCTGCTGCACGAGGAGCTGGGGCTGAAGCGCGTCGATGAGGAGGCGGTGACGGAGTTGATCGGGCGCGAGGATCACGGCGTCATCCTTCACAACTACAACGACGTCGGCGACGTATTGGCCAGCGGCAGCTTCCTGCACGACGGCATGGTGATCGTCCCCTGCTCCAGTCACACGCTGGCGGAGGTGGCGGCGGGGATGGGCGGCAACCTGATCAGCCGGGCGGCGGCGGTGACGCTGAAGGAGCGGCGGCGGCTGGTGCTGGTGCACCGGGAAATGCCGCTGTCGCCGATCGACGTGAACAACTACAAGACGCTCTCCGATGCCGGGGTGATCCTGGCCAGCGCCAACCCGGGCTTTTACCTGAACCCGCAGACGGTGACGGAAGTCGTGGATTTCGTGGCCGCCAAGCTGCTGGACCTGATCGGCGTCCCCCACGAGATTGGCGGGCGCTGGGATCCCGATAGTCCGAATCCGCCAATGCGATACACAGAGCGCGGCGTTGAGCCGCTGACGTAACGCAGGCATCTTGCCTGCCAATATGTGAACGGCGCTGCGCCTGCGGTACCGGAGAGAGGCGGGACGCCTGCGTGACGACCCTACCGATGACCACGACCGCTGCACCATCCGAAGCTGCGCCCGCGAATCGCCTTCGCGCCTTCGCCGCCGACATCAAGCTGTCACACAGCGTTTTTGCCCTGCCCTTCGCCCTGCTGGCGGCGACGCTCGCGGCGCGGACACCGGGGGCCCATTGGGGCCCCTGGAGCTTCGTTTTGGTCGTCGTCTGCATGGTCTGCGCCCGCACAGTGGCCATGGCCGCCAACCGGCTGATTGACGCCGAGGGCGATCGGCTCAACCCCCGCACGGCCCGCCGTGCCATCCCGGGCGGCCGCCTTAGCCGTGGCTACTTCCTTGTCATGATCGCCCTGTTCGCCTTCGGCTTCGGCGCTGCTGCGGCAGGGTTTGGGGTGGCTTACGGGAACTGGTGGCCCTCCTACCTGGCCCTGCCAGTTCTCTTGTTCCTGTGCATTTACCCCCTTCTGAAGCGGTTCACCGCACTTTGCCATTATTATCTCGGCGCCGCACTTGCTCTCGCCCCGCTCTGTGCCTGGATCGCATTTGCCAACGGCATTGCCATCGAGCCGCTCCTCATGGCCGCCGCCGTCCTCTGCTGGACGGCGGGATTCGACGTCATCTACGCCACCGCCGACTACGAGCATGACCGGGCTCACGGAGTCCACTCGCTCCCGGCGAGGTTGGGCATCGCCTGGGCCCTGGTCGTCAGCCGCCTAACCCACGTTGCCGCCGTCGCCATGCTGGGGATGCTGGGGTGGGTTTCGCCCGAACTGGGTCTTCTCTGGTCCTCCGCCGTGGGCGTCGTGGCGGTGCTGCTGGTCGTGGAGCACATGCTGGTGCGGCCAGACGACCTGTCACGCGTCAACCTCGCTTTTTTCACGCTCAACGGTGTCATCAGCCTCGTGCTGGGCGCCGCGGGCATTGCAGATGCCGTGCTGGCGCCTTGAGGTGGATTTCTGGCGCAGTATCGGGGCCTTTAGAGCCGCTACATTCGGGGGCATGAAGCTAATCACCCTTCGAATTGTCAGTGCTTCTCTCGTTCTGGGCATCCTGACCGTCGCCGCCGGCTGCCAGCAGGATGACGACGATGACGTTTACACCCGCGGCGGTGTGACCGACCAGCCGATGGCCGGCGAGCCCCCGATGGACGACGTGCTTCGTACGGCCAAGCTGCGCGAGGCGGCGGTGCCGGTCGAGGCCCGTTCTGCGATCCTGGCCGATTTGGGTCCCGTGCAGATCACCAGCGCTCAGCAGGTGCCCACGGAAGCCGGTGGCATGATGTACCGAGTCACGTACATCCAGAACGGCCAGGCTCAGGAGCGCACCTACGACGCCATGGGTCAGCGCGTCATCGAGCCGGTTGGCCAGCCG
>JBGTBZ010000063.1:0-1639 GCA_041749155.1 Phycisphaerae bacterium | reverse complement strand
GCGACGTGCCGCGCGTCCTCGCAGGGGGGTTGCGCCGGCTCGACGGCCGCACCATCGCCATGGGCCTGGACCACCTCGTCCAGCCGCTGACCGTCCTTTGCATGGAGCTGCTTTTGGTGCTGGTGGCAGCCCTGATCTGGTGGGCAGCCCGCGACGGCACCCTGAGCGCCGCCGCCGCGATCGTGGCGGGAAGCGGCGTCGCCATGATGGCATTTTCCCTGTTTATTGCCTGGGCAGCCCACATGAAGGGGCAAATCCCTCCCCAGGCATTGCTGGGTCTTCCACGCTACCTCGTTTCTCGCGGAAAGAACCAGGTTGGGTGGATCTTCCGCCGCCAGCGCGACTGGGTACGGACCCCACGCGCGGAGGATCCCGGGAAGCCTCCCCGTGACGGAGGCGACGGCGGCGGCGGCGGGGGTGGCGCACCGGCGTCCCCGCACGGCGGGGTCGAAAGGCTCTCTGACGATCCCTCGCTTCCCTCCGCGACCGGGCGGGCTGTGCCCTCTTCCCTTGGCAGCACCCAGTCCAACCTGGCCACGGCGCGCAATTGAAGCCGTGGCCGGCAACGCTGCCGGCCGCGTCTCCAGAGGCTGGCCATTACTCAGGGCTTCGCCGACAACGCCGCGGCCCTGGTGACCAACTCGCGGAACTCCAGCCGTCGCTCGCCTTCCGGGGCCAGAAGGGCGTGACGCAGGTTCTCCAGCCCACGCGTCATCTCGTCAAGCCCGGCCCACGTCAACGTGCCCTTGTACGGTGAATCCCGAAGGAGCATCCCAAACCCAGCCACGCTTGCGGCCAGGCGCAAATCCTCGTCGAACTCCGCCAGTGGCCGAGGCTCATCTTTCACGGGGAACTCGATCAGACTGCTCGTGCCCTGCTCCTTCGGGGCGTCCGGGGCCTTGTAGCGCACCTTGACGGTCAGCAGCTCCCCACTCTGCGCCGCCGGCGTGGTCCCGGGCTGAAGCTGGTACCGCAGCGGATCCACCGGCGGAGCCGGCTGGCTCTTCACGAGGGCCTCGATCTCGGAGCGGATGACGGCCAATTCCCCTTCGTGGGGCGGGCGGCCGCTGGCGTCGGGCCCGGCGACGGCCTGGAGATCGAGGTACTTCTTCTCGAGCTCGCGAAGCTGGCCGAGGCGGGCCTCGTTGGCCCTGGCCTGCACCTCGGCCGGCACGACCTCGTAAAGCGCCGTCACCTCGTGGCCCGCACCGATGTCGCCGGCATCCTTCGTGTCGTCGTTGAAGTCCTGTGTGGCGAGAATGCGGTTCTCGTAGCCGATCAGCCGGTAGCTGCCCACCTCCGCCGGGTTGAACTCGACCTGGATCTTCACATCCTTGGCGATCGACTGGAGCGTGCCCTGCATCTGCTCGACGAGGAGCTTGCGGGCCTCGTGCTCGGTGTCGATGTAGCCGTAGTTGCCCTCTCCCTTGTTGGTCAGCTCCTCCATCGTGGCATCCTTCAGGTTGCCCATGCCGAAGCCGAGTATCGAGAGATACACGCCGGATTTCGCCTGCTCCTCGATCATCCGCGTGAGCTGCCCGCGGTCGGTGACGCCGATGTTGAAGTCGCCGTCGGTGCACAGGATCACCCTGTTGATCCCATCCTTGATGAGATTCTGGGCCGCCACCTGGTAGGCAAG
>JBGTBZ010000062.1:0-3675 GCA_041749155.1 Phycisphaerae bacterium | reverse complement strand
CGGTGCCCGCGACCGTCGAACCGCCCGGAGCGCCGTCGCCCAGAGCGTGCTCCTGGGCGCCGCCGTGGGTGGGGCCATGGGGGCCCTGCTGCTGCTCTTCAGCGGGCCCGCGTCCCGCATCTTCGGCTTCGAGGATCCGGTCGTCGAGGACTACATCGCCCAATATCTCTGGATCCTGGGCTGGGGCATCCCGCTAATCACCATCACCTTCCTTGCCAACGCCTGCCTCCGCGGCGCCGGCGACACGATCTCGCCCGCAATCGCGATGATCGTGATCGACCTCGTGAACATCGGACTCTCCTTTAGCCTGTGCTACGGTTGGGGCCCGTTCCCCGAGCTCGGATTCAAGGGCATCGCCTGGGGTACCAGCGTGGCCTACGGCGGCGGGGCGTTCGTCGTGCTGTGGGTCCTGTTGATGGGCAAGGGCCGATCGGGCCTGCGGCTATACCTGCACCGCCTGAGGCCGGCGTGGAATACGGTCCGCCGAATCCTGCGGGTGGGCATCCCCAGCGGGGCTGAGGGGCTGATCTTCTGGGGAGCCAACTTTGTTGTGCTGTACCTGGTCAACCGCCTCGGCGAGACGCAGGCCGCCGCCCACAATATCGCGATCCGCGTAGAGTCGCTCAGCTACATGACGGGCTTCGCCGTCGCCACCGCCGCGGCGACCACGGTTGGACAGGCCCTGGGGGCGGGTGACCCTGAGCGGGCCAAGCGCAGCGGGTACGTGGCCTTTCTGCTGGGCGGCGGGCTGATGGCGCTTGCGGGGCTGCTCTTCATCGTCGCCAGCGAGCCACTGGCCCGGGCCATCAACGACGATCCGGCAATCGCGGTCGATACGGCCCGCGTGCTGTTCATCGTCGGCTTCGCCCAGATTCCCTTCGCTGCCATGATGATCTTCGGGGGGGCGCTGCGAGGGGCTGGGGATACGACCAGCGTCATGATCCGCAATCTCGGCAGCGCCCTGCTGGTGCGCATGCTGGGGGCGATTATCGCGATCCAGGTGCTTGGCTTTGGCCTTGCAGCAGTCTGGATCGTGCTGAGCATCGACTTGGTGGTCCGCGGGGCCCTGCTCTATGGCCGGTTCGCCAGTGGCAAGTGGACCGCGGTCCGGGTGTAGGGCGCTACTGTCTTCCGCGGCGATGAACGCTCACCAGCTCAGCGCGGAAGTGAAGCAGCGGGCGCGCTCGCTGGGCTTTGACCTATGCGGCATAGCCGCCGCGGGGGCCTCGGCGCATGCGGATTTCCTGCGGGACTGGCTGACGACCGGCCGCCACGGTGAGATGGCGTGGCTGGCAGGCCGATTCAGCGAGCGGACGGACGTTCGCACGTACCTGCCGGGGGCTGAATCAGTAATCTGCTGCGCCCTCAGCTACAACGTGCCCCTGCCGGACCCTCCGCTGGGCCGGGCTCCCGGCCGGATCGCCCGATATGCGCTGGGGGATGACTATCACGAGCACCTCAAATCGCGTTTGTTCGACCTGGCCGACTGGCTTCGCGGGACGGGCGGGCAGACACGGGTGTGCGTCGATACCGCGCCGGTGCTGGAGCGCGAGTGGGCCCATCGCAGCGGCGTGGGATGGCAGGGAAAGAACACGTGCACGCTCGAAACGCGCCTGGGAAGCTACCTGCTTCTGGGCGAGATCATCACGACGCTAGCGCTGGCCCCCGACGAGCCGGCGGTGGACCGCTGCGGCACCTGCACGCGCTGCATCGACGCTTGCCCTACCGCTGCACTCGAGCCCTACCAGATCGACGCCACCCGCTGCCTGAGCTACTGGAACATCGAGTTCCGCGGCGAAATTCCGGACGAGATTGGCCGCGCCATGGGCGACCGGCTCTTCGGCTGCGACATCTGCCAGGAGGTATGCCCCTGGAACCAAAAGGCCCCGTTCGCAACGGATCCGTCGGTGCAGCCGCGGTTCCAGACAGGGACGCTGGATGCGGTGGAGGTGCTTTCCTGGAGCGACGCCGACTACCGCGAGCGGCTCGGCGGCAGCGCTATGAAGCGCGTGAAGCTTCCGCTGCTGAAGCGCAATGCGCGAGTTGTTGTGGAGAACCGCGATCGCGCATGAGACACAGCCGCCTGCCGGAGCACGCGGCTGCGAGTGGTGCATTCAGAGACCCGCGCGGGCTATCGCACTTCGATCTTCCGAGGCTTGGTCTCCTCGCGCTTGCTCAGCGTGAGGAAGAGAACCCCATCCTCGAGCCGGGCCTGCACGTTGTCGGTGCTGACGGTCGGCGGAAGCGTGAAGGAGCGGCTGAACCACGTGAAGCGGCGCTCGTTCAGCAGCGTCTCGCGCTGCTTGCCCTTCTCCTGCCCTTTTTGCTCCGCCCGCCCGTCGGCGCCCTGCTGCCGCCGCTCGGTCCGCTCGGCGGAGATGGCCAGTGTGTTGTTGTCGAGGGTGATGTCGATCTCGTTGCGCTTGAATCCGGGCAGCTCGACCTCGAAGTAAAGGTGATTCTCGTCCTCGTAAACATCGACGGCGTATGGCGCGCTGCGCCGGCCTGAGGTGGTCTGCGGCGTGCCTCCGCCGAAGACGCGGTTGAGGACGGTGTCAAACTCCCGCTGAAGCTCAAAGAGCGGGTCATAGTTATCGCGACGGTTCACGGTCACTGGAAGAGCCACGATGTGCCTCCTTAGCTGAGAACTCGGAATAGAGTGCCAAGTCAACTGCTTAGAAAGCGCCTGTTCAAAGGCCGTGCCAGGTAGCAGTGTCCCTGGCGCCGCGCCGCTGCAGTTCCCAGGTGAACTTCGGGTGCAAGAATGGCACCTTATTGCCGCTTTGGCAGGTACCGCCACCCTCAAATGACCCCACCGCTATGCGTCATTCTCGGCCCCACCGCCAGCGGCAAGTCCGCCCTTGCACACGCCTTCGCCCGGCGGGCCGGGGCGGAGATACTTGCCGTCGATTCCATGAGCGTGTACCGCGGCATGGATATCGGTACCGCAAAGCCGACGGCAGCCGAGCGGGCGGAGGTCGTGTACCACGGGGTGGACCTAGTGGAACCGGACCAACCCTTTACCGTCGCCCGCTGGCTGGAGGTCGCGCAGAAGGTGATCGGCAGCGCCAGCCGGCCGCTGGTGCTCGTCGGCGGCACACCGCTTTACCTGCAGGCGCTGTTTCATGGCCTGTTTGAGGGCCCGCCGGCGGACCCGGTGTTTCGCGAGCGCCTGGCGGGCATGTCCGGTTTGGAGCTGCACGCACGGCTGTGGGCTGTCGATCCCGCGGCGGCGGCGCGGCTGCATGTCAATGACAGAAAGCGGCTTACGCGAGCCCTGGAGGTTCACGAGGCCACCGGCCTGCCGATCAGCCAGCAGCAGACGCAATGGGAGGCGGCCGAGCCGCGCTACCGCTCCGTCCGGTTCGGCCTTTCGTGGGACCGCGAGGCGCTCAACCGCCGCATAAATGCGCGTACCAGGGAGATGGTCGCCGGCGGGTGGTTGGAGGAGGTGCGCTCGCTGCTGGAGCGTCACGGCGGCTTCTCGACGACGGCGGCCGAGGCAGCGGGGTACGCGCTGCTGGCGGACGTGCTTGGGGGCCGCATGCGTCTTGACGACGCGACGGAGCAGATCAAGATCCGGACGCGGCAACTCGCCAAGCGGCAGATGAGCTGGTTCCGGCGCTTCGAGGGCGTGCGATGGCTGGCCGGCGATGCGCCGCTGGAGGAGAACGT
>JBGTBZ010000061.1:0-4820 GCA_041749155.1 Phycisphaerae bacterium | reverse complement strand
TGCTCTTGGAGCGGCAGTCGGACAGCTTGCCGGGCAGGCTGCCGCCTTCCATGCTGTTCTTCCGACGCGTCAGCTCGCGGGCCTTGCGGGCCGCCTCGCGCGCCTCGGCCGCCTGCACGCCCTTGTCGAACACCGCCCGGGCCACCTTCGGGTTCTCCTCGAAGAACCGCCCCAGCCCCTCGTTCACCACCATCGTGGCAAACCCCTCCATCTCGCCGTTGCCCAGCTTCGTCTTGGTCTGCCCCTCGAACTGCGGATTGGGCACCTTCACGCTCACCACCGCCGTCAGCCCCTCGCGCACGTCGTCGCCGCTGGGCGTGATCGCCTTGACGAGGTTGGCCTGTTTCGCGTAACGGTTGATCGTTCCCGTCAGCGCCGTCTTGAAGCCCGACAGGTGCGTGCCGCCCTCCGCCGTGTTGATGTTGTTGGCGAAGCTGGCGATGTTCTCCGTGTACCCGTCGGCCCATTGCATCGCCACTTCCACGATCTGCCCGTTCTGCGGGTCCTCGCGCTGAAAGTGAATCACCGGCGTGATCGTCGTCTTGCCATCGTTGAGGTACTGCACGAACTCCACGATCCCGTTGTCATACTTGAACTCGTCACGCCGGTTGTTCCCCTCACCGTCCTTGTCCACCTCGCTCTCCAGCGAGATGTGCAGCCCGCTGTTCAGATACGCCAACTCGCGGAAGCGCCGCGACAGCACTTCGTAGCTCAGCGTCGTGTCCGGGAAGATCTGGCTGTCGGCCTTGAACGTCACCTTCGTGCCCGTCTTCTCCCGCCGGCCGATCTCCTTCAGGTCGCTCGACTTCACGCCCCGCTCGAACTCCATGTGATACACCTTGCCGTTGCGGCTCACCTCCACCTCCAGCCACTCCGACAGCGCGTTCACCACGCTCGCACCCACGCCGTGCAGCCCGCCGCTGGTCTTGTAAGCACCCGCGCCGCTCTCGTTCTCGAACTTCCCCCCGGCCCCCAGCTTCGCGAATACCACTTCCACCGTCGGGATCCCCTCCGTCGGGTGCACGCCCACCGGAATCCCCCGCCCGTCGTCCGTCACGCTCACGCTCCCGTCGGCGTGCAGCTTCACCAAAATGTGCTCGCAGTACCCCGCCGACGCCTCGTCGATCGAGTTGTCGGCGATCTCGTACACCAGGTGGTGCAGCCCCCGCGGCGTCGTGTCGCCGATGTACATGCCTGGGCGCTTGCGCACGTGCTCAATGCCCTCCAGGACCTTAATCTGGTCCTCGCCATAAGCAGCCTCCGCCTCCCGACGATGAGGCTTGGCGGTCGCGGTGGCGGCGGGGGACTTGGGGGTACGGACGGCCGGATCGGGCGTCGAGCTGGGGTCTGGCATTGTTACAGTTAATATAGGTGCGGATAAGCGTTTTAGCCAGCGAGGAGGGCTCATGTGCAGGCCCGGTGGGGAGATCCTTAAGTACAGTGCTGTAAGGCCTTTATGTCG
The DNA here is from genome assembly GCA_041749155.1 of Phycisphaerae bacterium. Taxonomy (GTDB): domain Bacteria; phylum Planctomycetota; class Phycisphaerae; order Tepidisphaerales; family Tepidisphaeraceae; genus JAEZED01. The sequence goes on along the minus strand of JBGTBZ010000061.1, from coordinate 3,358 downwards.
CGAAAATCCCACTGGACCCCGCCGCCGTAGAATCCGTCGCAAATCGATGTTCCGACTTACCCGAGATGTCCGCTTCGCCGTTCATCCCCACAGCCTCGCCGCGGGGGCCGTCGAGGGGCGCAACGGCTTCGCCGGCAAGCCCCCCATCACGGGCTTGGGCCAACCCTACTACCGCCTTAGCGTCACCGTTGCCGGGCCCCTGCAGCCCAATACAGGCTATTTGCTGAACATCCGAACGATCGACGAGGCAGTCCGGACCGCCGTCATCCCCCTGGTCAGCTCCGCCGTCCGCCACGGTGGGGGGGATGGGGGGGGAATTGTCATCAAGGATTGCTTCCAGGCCCTTGCCGGTGCCCTGGCCCCCACCCGGGTCGAGGCCATGGAGCTGCATTTGTCACCCTTCACCAGCCTTTCTACGTCCGCCGACCCTGCCGGCGGGGGAGACGGTCAAATGGTCTTCCTGCACCACACCTTCGAGTTCGCCGCCAGCCACCGGCTGCACAACCCGGCCTTTTCCGACGAGCAGAACCGCGAAATCTTCGGAAAATGCAACAACCCGCACGGCCACGGGCACAATTACGTCCTCCGGGTGACCCTGCGCGGCCGCCCGGACGGGGAGGGGCGGTTGATCAGCATCGAAGATCTTGAGCGAATCGTGGATGACGAGGTGATTGAGCCCTTCGACCACCGGCACCTGAACGTGGAGGTTGCGGAGTTTGGTGATCTGAATCCGAGCGTGGAGAACATTGCCCGGGTAATCTTCGAAAGGCTGCGAAAACCACTGGAAACGGCCGGTTCCCGGCTCCACGCGGTCACCGTCTGGGAGACGCCCAAGACGTCTGCGGAATACCGGGGTGGGGCCGACTGATCGACCCGGTTGCATATGTCCCCGCCCGAAACGTCTTCACTCGCAGCGGATTCTGTTTGCATGGGCGATTCCGGACCAGTACGCTCAGTACAGATCCAAATGCCCCTGCCAAATGCCCAGTTCGTGCCTGGCGGTGGCGCCGAAGCACCCGTTTCTCCGACGGCTGTGTCTTCGGCGGTGCGTCCTTTGGATTACGGCCGCGGATCCCAGCCTGGGAGGCTGCGCAGGCGGCACCTGGTCATCGGGTCCCTGCTGGTGGCCTGCATCGCCGGCTCATGGACCAACGGCCGGTCGGCCCGGCAGCAGACCCAGGACCTGCTCTACATCCGCCAGGCCTCGCGGCACGTCGAGCCCGCAAACACCATCGTTTTCGAATCCGACACCGACCGCGCCGCGGACCTGATCGAGGCCGGCACGCATGTCTCGCTTTCCCGCGAGGAGTCCGGACCGGCGGTCCTGCGCGAGCCGGATGCCATGAAGGTCCTGCGCTCCGCCGCCGGCGGCAGGGCCATCGAGACGGTCGGGGCCCTGGTCTTCCTGCACGAGCTGGTGACCCCCAGCGGCGCCCGGCGCATCGTCGCGGTGCAATTTCTGCCGCATTACCTCGACGGCCGCACGCTTCCGGGCGCTGGCCTCGTGGCCCACATCTTCGAGCCAGGCGGCTTCATCAGCGAGCCACGCCGCCTCGGGCAGTCGCACGCCCAACTGTTGCTGCCCGTCGTGGAGGAGACGCCCCTGCTCCCCGCGGACCACCCGCCTGTCGATCCGCTGCTGCTCGCCAACGCCGCGGCGGCTTGCCTGGGACCGACCTCGCCGGTGCTGCAGGAGGCCGTCGACCCGTGGGGCAGCCAGGCGCTGCGGTGGTACGCCGGCCAGCCGGATGAGCTGGATTCGACGCACTTTACGATTGACTACGAGGTCGCCGGCCACCGCGGCACGATCGACGGCTACCTCTCCGACGACGGCAGCCACGTCCGCATGCAGCCCCGCAACGCCTCCGCCGTTCCCCCCGGCAGCGCCTTTATGCGCATCTCAGCCCCCGCGGGCATCATTCGCTAGCGAAGCACCCATTCTTACCGCCACCGCTCCACAGGCCAGCGGTCGCGGCCTTCTACGGTCGCGGAGAACCTTGACGCAACCGCCAGCAGCGGGCCCTCGCCGTAGAGCCTGCCCACAAACTCGATCTGGTGCGGCATCGCGTCGATCATCCCCGCACGCTGGATGCAGCAGGGGTGGCCTGTCAGGTTCGTCAGCACCAGGTTCGACCCCACCCGCGGCGCTGTCACGTACACGTCCACCTCCGCCATCGCCGCGTCCACCTGCTCCATGAACTGCCGCCGCACACGTTGGGCCCGCAGGTAATCGACCGCCGGGAACAGCCCGGCGCGGCGGAAGGTGTTGGGCCAGTTCCAGTCGTCCTGCTGCACGAGCTTCTGCATTTCGCCGGCGTCGATGAGCTCTGAGAAGCTCTCGGCGCCCTCGACCTCGATGGTGGCCATGGCGGTGGGGGTAGCAAGGCGGTCGCGGGGAAGCTCGACGGCCTTGAGTTCGCCGAACAGGCGGCGGCAGGTCTCCAGGGCGTCGGTGTAGAGCTTCTTGACCGGCTCGTTGTTCATGCGGGAAACGGCCTCGAAGGCGCCCGCGTCGTAGCCGACGCGGATCCCGCTGGTGTCCGGGCCGGTCCAGGAAAAGGGCGCGTCGTGGCACGTTGGATCGTGCCCATCCGGCCCCGCCAGCGCCGACAGGACGAACGCCAGGTCATCCACTCCCCGGGCAATGACCCCCAGCTTGTCCATCGTCCGCGTCAGCGGCAGGGCCCCGGTTCGGGGAATCCGCCCGAACGTCGGCCGCAACCCGGTCGTCCCGCACACCACGCACGGCGAAACGATGCTCCCCAGCGTCTCGCTGCCGATGCCAAAGGCGATCAGGCCCGCCGCCGTCGCGCTGCACGAGCCGGCGCTGGAGCCGCTGGAGCCCTTTTCCGGGTCCCAGGGGTTCTTGGTCGTTCCGCCGAACCAGACGTCGCCCATGGCCAGTTCGCCCAGGCTCGTCTTGCAGAGCAGGACACAGCCAGCCTCTTCCAGGCGCTTGATGACCGTCGCGTCGAAATCGAACACCTGGTCCTTATACGCCGCCACGCCATAGGTGGTGGAGATGCCCTTCGTCGAAAGCAGGTCCTTGGCGCCGTAGGGGATGCCGTGCAGCGGCCCGCGGCTGTTGCCGGCCTTCATTTCGGCGTCGGCGCGGCTTGCCTGCTTCATGGCCAGCTCTTCGGTGAGCGTGATGACGCACAGGAGCTGCGGGTCGTACTTCTTCAACCGGTCGAGGTACATGCGCGTCAGCTCGGCGCTGGTGACCTTGCCGGCGTGCAGCAGGGCCGAGAGCTGGGAGACGGTCGCGAAGGCCAGCGAGGCCGGGTTGCCGTCATACGCCGGCGTCTCGCCGGCGGGAGCCTTGAAGCGCGATTCGCCCGCCGGAAGCTCGCGGCCG
>JBGTBZ010000060.1:0-2469 GCA_041749155.1 Phycisphaerae bacterium | reverse complement strand
CGAGGGTGTGGCTGGCGCCTATCAGGAAGAGCTGTAATGCCGCCAGGGCGGTGGCCCAGGCGAAGGTGGTGGCCGTCGTCTCGCGGGCAATGAGGTAAGGGATGATCGGGACGAATCCTGCGACGACGAAGGAGGTCCAGGTAACAGCGCCGTGCTTTGCCGCGGTGCGGGTGGCGCGCAGCTCGTTGAAGGTGTCGCCGGTCTCGCGGGCCGAGGCGGCGGCCTCGCTCTTGACGCCCAGGTAGTTGCCCATGCCCATGGCTAGCCCGTCGGCGGCGAGATTGGCGAAGCCCAGCGCCAGCACGGCGACGGCGGGCAGCTTTGCCCCCTGCGAGCCGGCGATCACGGCGAATGTCGTGACGATGCCGTCGTTGGAGGCGTAGATGATGTCGCGGACATAGGGCCGCCAGGCGCGGCGGATCATCTGGCGTGCGCCGGGACCGGCCAGCGGGTCCTCAGGCGGTGTTGCGGGCTCAGGCGGGTCGGTCGCCGGCATATGCAGAGCCTAGCCGACGGCCCCGCGGAGCATCAAAACGGCGGTGTACACTTTGCCCGAATGAAGGTGCTGCAAGGCCTGGATTCGCTGCAATCCCTTCCCCCGGGGGCGGCGCTGTCGGTAGGAAACTACGACGGCGTGCACCTGGGCCACCAGCACATCATTCGAACGATGCTGGAGGGACAGAAGCCGGCGGTGGGGGTGATCACCTTCGAGCCGCATCCGCTCTCGGTGCTCCGGCCCGATCTCGCCCCCCCGCGCCTGACCCCCATTGTACCGAAGCGAGAGCTCCTCGAGGCGGCGGGCGTGACGCACCTGATCGAGCTTGAACCGACGCCGCAGGTGCTGGGCGTGACGGCGGAGGACTTCTGGGGGCGGCTGCGCGACGAGGCGCGTCCGACGCTGCTGGTGGAGGGCCCGGACTTCAACTTCGGCAAGGGGGCCAAGGGCAACGTGGCGAAGCTGCGGGAGTGGATGCGGGGCAGCGGGGTTGAGCTGACCGTCGTCGAGCCGCTGGAGGTCTCGCTGCCGGGCTTTCAGGTCGTTCCCGTCAGCAGCAGCCTTGTGCGGTGGCTGGTGGCCCAAGGCCGCATGGCGGACGCCTCCGCCTGCCTGGGAAGGCCTTATACGCTGCGGGGGACTGTCGTCGAGGGGTACCGCCGCGGGCGGACGATTGGGTTTCCGACGGCGAACCTGGATGCCGGCGAGCAACTGGTGCCCGCGGACGGGGTCTACGGGGGTCTGGCGCGGGTGGAGGGACATAAATACCGCGCCGCGGTCAGCATCGGGACGGCGCCGACTTTCGAGGATGCACGGCGGCAGGTGGAGGCGTATCTGCTGGACTTTTCGGGGGACCTTTACGGCAAGCAGATGGACCTTGAGTTGAGGGCGTGGGTGCGCGACCAGATGCGTTTCCCGAGCGTGGAGCGGCTGGTCGAGCGCATGAACGCTGACGTGGCGCTGGTGGCCAACTGAAGGCCAAGGGTGCCGGGTGCCAACGTGGCACCTGGCACCCGGCCGTGACGCGCGGGGGGCTAGACTGCATTGATGGCAACGGATTCTCTGCAGCAAATGATCGACGCCCTCGCCCTCTGCCGGCGGGTGCTGATCACGACGCACGCCAATCCCGACGGCGACGCGCTGGGCACGACCGCCGCCATGGCGGTGGGACTGGAGCGCAAGGGAATCGAGGCCGAGTGCCTGCTGCTGACGCCGCAGCCCAACAAATACGAGTTCGTATACGGCGATGCCAACGTGAAGTGGCACGTGATCGGCGATGTGGGGGATGTCGGATCGCTGCTGGGAAAGTTCGACGCGCTGCTCGTGTGTGACACGGGCACCTGGTCGCAACTTCCGGGCCTGCGCGAGCCGGTTTCGCGCTACGCGGGGCGCAAGCTCGTGCTGGATCACCATGTGACGCAGGAGGACTGGGCGGACCTGAAGCTGGTGGACACCCAGGCGGGCGCCGCGGCGGAGATTGCGATGGAGCTGCTGAAGCGGTGGGGGGTGGAGATCGACGCGCGGCTGGCGCAGCCGCTGTACGTGGCGATGGCGACGGACACGGGGTGGTTCGGGTACTCGAACACCACCGCAAGGACGATGCGCCTTGCGGCGGAGTGCCTGGATGCGGGCGTGGAGCCGAACGCGCTCTACCAGCAGCTCTACCAGAGCGAGCGGGCAAGGCGGATGAAGCTGCACGCGGCGGGGTACGCGTCGCTGGAACTGCTGGCGGATGAGCAGCTTGCGATCATGCAGTTGACGAAGGCGGACTTTGCCCGCACCGGCACCAAGACGCCGGCGACGGAGGACCTGGTGAATTGGCCGATGGCAATCGGTGCGGTGGAGCTGTCGATTTTCCTGGCAGAGAACCCGGATTCCGTTGACGGACGGCCAACCAAGCTCAGCTTTCGCAGCAAGGGCCGGGTGGACGTGGCAAAGCTGGCGGAGCAGTTTGGCGGCGGGGGCCACCCTCG
>JBGTBZ010000059.1:0-3364 GCA_041749155.1 Phycisphaerae bacterium | reverse complement strand
GGCCTGGCGGTGGTGACGGGGGCGTGGGATTGAGCGCTTTGCTTGAACATTGAACAACGTCGAAGTTTAGAATGCCGTACTCCGAACTTCGATGCTCGATGTTGGATGTTCCTCTGGTTCAGGCGCTGCTACGCCGCCATCTCCATCGGCCCGCCGCACCATGGCGGCCAAACTGTCCGAGCGCCGCGGTGCAACTTTCTGGACTTGGCCGTCTGACTTGGCCAAACGCTCATTTCCAGGAGAACTCAAATGAGAATCTTTCTGCGCCTGTCTTTGTTCGCGGCGCTCTGCACTGTTGCCCGGGCTGCACCGGCCGCCGGCGATCAGGCAGCCCCGCTCTCGCCTCCCGCGGCGGATCACCACACGCACATCTGGAGTCTGGGCGCCTCGCAGCTGACAACCGATCCGATCCTCCCGGCAGTCGAGCTTCCGGAGGATCTTGCAGAAGTCCTGAGACAGCGCCAGGAGCTCGTGAAGTCGAAGGATCCGGCCGTCATGTCGCAGCTCTACACCGACGGCGCGATGGTGCTCGACGCGATGGCGCCGATTTGGCTGAAGGGCGACGACGGTGTGCGCTTTGTCGCCCAGAGCATGGGCAGCTTGCCGATGACCCCGATGGCGTTCGACGTCACAGGTGATTCGGGCTACATCGCCGGGACCTACACGGTCGGCGAAGGGGAGCAGCGGCAGCACCTGTCCAACTTCCTGCTCGTGCTGCGCAAGTCCGAGGAGGGCCGGTGGCGAATCGCGGTTGAGACCTTTACCCCAACGGGGCCTCCCGTTGCGCGGGAGGTCAGCGCCGACCAACTCGTGAAGGAGCTCGATGCCGCGGGCGTCCCCAAGGCCGCGGTGCTGTCCGTCGCATACTGGTTCGGCGGCCCTGGTGCTGTGGAGAATCCGGAGGAGGAGCTCGCGGGCGTCCGCCGTGAGAACGATTGGGTGATCGAGCAGGCCGGGCGCCATCCCGATCGCCTGCTCGCCTTTGTCAGCGTCAATCCGCTGAAGGACTACGCCGTCGCGGAACTCGAGCGGTGCGCGGCGGAGCGTGGAGCGAAGGGCCTCAAGCTCCATCTCGGTAACTCGCGCGTTGACGTGCGAAACCCCGAGCACGCGCGGAAGCTGCACGCGGTGTTCGAAGCCGCCAACGGGCATCGGCTGCCGATCGTGATCCACCTCTGGACGCTGGACAAGGACTACGGGGCTGGCCACTCGCAGGCGTTGCTTGAGGAGGTGTTTCCCGCCGCCCCGGACATTCCGATCCAGATCGCCCACATGGCTGCCTCCGGGCCGAACTACCACTCGGACGAGGCCTTCGAAGTTTTCGCGGAGGCGGCGGCGCGAGGCGACCCGCGGATGAAGAACGTCTACACCGACGTCGCCAGCATGGTGACGGCGGACACCTCGGACCAGACGCTGGAGCTGGTCGCCCATCGGCTGCGCCAGTTCGGCCTGGAGCGCGTGCTCTTCGGTTCGGACCGCGCCCCCGGCGGCTCGAATGCCACTCCCGCCGCGGCGTGGGCAGCATTCCAGCGGCTTCCGCTCACGCAGGACGAGTTTCGCACCGTCGCCCGCAACGAAGCGCCATACATGCGAGGAAACTGAGTCCGTCTCGTGGCGGCGCACCACATCGCGGGAATAGGGATTGCCCGGGCCGTCCGTGAGGTGAACGCTCGCCCCCTAAACTCCCGCATGACCACGACGCTGAAGATCGGGGCGGTGGACCTTTCCGAGCGGCCGCACCGGCTGATCTGCGGGACGGGGAAGTACGCCACCTACGAAGTTATGCAGCGGGCGCTGGATGTCAGCGGGTGCAAAGCCGTCACCGTGGCCGTGCGCCGCGAGCGGCTGGTGGACAAGGAAGGGCGGTCGCTGCTGGATTACCTGGACTTGTCGCGGTACACGATCCTGCCGAACACGGCCGGGTGCTTTTCCGCGGAGGATGCGATCCGCGTGGCGCTGCTGGGGCGGGAGCTGCTGGAGAAGCAGAAAAACTCCGGGGCCGGGTGGGTGAAGCTGGAGGTGCTGGGGGACAAGAAGACGCTCCTCCCCGACCCCGCCGGCACGCTGGAGGCGACGCGCGAGCTGGTGAAGGAGGGGTTCACGGTCCTGTGCTACAGCAGCGACGACCCGATCGCTGCCGTGCGCCTGAAGGAGGCGGGCGCCGCCGCCGTCATGCCCGCGGGCAGCCCGATCGGCAGCGGGCAGGGGATTCTCAATCCACTGAACATCTCGCTGTGCCTGGAGCTCTTGAAGGAGGGGGACGCGGAGTATCCGGTGATCGTGGATGCGGGCGTCGGCACGCCGAGCGACGTGACGATGGCGATGGAGCTGGGCGCAGATGGCGTGCTGCTGAACACGGGCATCGCCAGCGCGCGCGACCCGGTGATGATGGCCGAGGCGATGAAGCACGCGCTGGCGGCGGGGTATCTCGGCCACCGTGCGGGGCGGATTCCGCGGAAGCGGTATGCGAGTGCGAGCAGCCCGATGGAGGGGACGATCAGCTATATTCCGGGGGAGTGATTTCCTATACTTCGGGCAATGGCAAAGAAGCCAGCCATCGAGATCAACGATCGCCTTGGCGAAATGCTCAAGGCTGAGCCATTCCAACCCTTCGACATCAAGATGGCTGACGGTGACACCATCCACGTCTTCCACCCCGACTTCGCCATCCGTTCGCCGACGGGTGCGACGGCAGTCGTATTCGAACGTGATGGTCACATGCGCATCGTGAACATGCGGATGGTTGCGACCCTGGAGCCGCGGCGCGGGCAGCCTTCGCGCAAGGGCAAGCGGTGACGGCTCCATCCGAGGAGACGCTTGAGATGCTCTGGACGGTGGCGACGCGACGCTTCGCGCTCGGCCCCGACAGCGACCACGGGCCGCACCACTGGCAGCGGGTCGAGCGAAACGCCCTGCGGATTGTCGAGGGCGCTGGCGCGGGTGACCTGGTTGTCGTCCGGCTCTTCGCCGTCCTGCACGATTCGAAGCGCCAGAGCGAGTTCCACGACCCCGAGCATGGCCAGCGGGCCGCCGACTGGGCGCGCCAGATCCGCGGGGACCTGTTCGAGCTGGACGAGATGCGGTTCGACCAGCTTCAGTACGCCCTCATCTGGCACGACAGGGGATTGGTCAGCGACGACCCGACGATCGGCGCCTGCTGGGATGGCGACAGGCTCGACCTCCCGCGCGTCGGCATCCAGCCGCACCCGCGCTTCATGAGCACGGCTTTCGCGCGGTCGCTGCTGTCCAATCCCGCGGCGTACAGGCGGTGGCGAACGCCTTGACCGACGAGCTCGCCCATCCCGCTTTCGACGCCCTCGCCGCCTCTCAGCGTGAAGCGATGGAGCGCTACCTCGACCTCCTC
>JBGTBZ010000058.1:0-4262 GCA_041749155.1 Phycisphaerae bacterium | reverse complement strand
CTCGGCGACCGCCGCGAGGAGCTGCGGCTGGTGGGCACGACTCCGGCCTGGTTCGAGCTGGTTCCCCGCCAGGTGGAGGCGGGGCGTGTGATGGGCAACCAGGACATGGTCGGATTCAACGACGTGGTGGTCCTGACCGAGAGCGGGGCGCGCAAGCTGCTGGCGACGCGCTCCACCGTCGGCACCCGGATCCGCATCGGTGGTTCCTCGTTCCAGGTAATCGGCATCATCCAGAGCAGCGGCGGCGGGACCTCCGGCGGAAGCGGGCTGCCGACGCCGGATCGGGACGTTGACGCCTATGTGCCGCTCCCGGTGATGCGGGAGCGGTTCGGGGACATCTTCGTGGAGATGAGCAGCGGCGGGATGACGCGTGAGCAGGTGGAGCTTCACCAGCTCATCGTGGAGGTGAGCAACCAGGATGATGTTCCGCACGTTGCCGACGCCCTGGAGCGGATGTTCCAGACGTACCACGCGAGTGTCGACTACAAGATGACGGTGCCTCTGGCCCTGCTGGAGCGGGCGCAGGAGCAGAAGAGGATTTTCAACATCGTGCTCGGCAGCATCGCAGGGATCTCGCTGCTGGTCGGCGGCATCGGCATCATGAACATCATGCTCGCCAGCGTGACGGAGCGAACCCGCGAGATCGGCATCCGCCGGGCGATCGGGGCCCGACGCAGGCAGATCGTCGGCCAGTTCCTGATCGAGACACTGGTGCTCTCCACCGCCGGTGGGCTCATCGGAATGGGCCTGGGCGTGCTGATTCCGCAGATCATCGAGTGGCGGGCGGGGATGCCCGTCTCCACCGAGCCATGGATGCTGGGGCTCTCCGTGGGAATATCGATGTTCGTGGGGATTGTTTTTGGCCTGTACCCGGCGGTGCGCGCTGCGAACCTGGACCCTATCCAGGCGCTGCGGCATGAGTGAGGCCGGAGTAGGACGCTACTCGCTACTCATCTCCACGACCCGCTTCCAGATTTCCGGCGAGGTCGGAACGACGCTCAGCCGTCCCTGGCGCACCAGCAGCCAGTCGGCGAAGAACTTGTCGGCCTTGATCTGCGCCAGCGTGACCGGGTTCTTCAGCCGCTTGTCGAAGGCGAGGTCTATCACCGCGAGCTTGCCGTCCGGCGACTTCGGATCGGCGTATGGATCGCAGTTGACCTTCGCGATCCCGACGATCCGCTTCTCGTCGCCGGTGTGGTAGAAGAAGCAGCGCTCGCCCTGCTTCATCTTCCGGATGTTGTTCACTGCGGCCGGGTTGGTAATGCCGTCCCAGACGGTGCTTCCGTCGCGCTGGAGGTCATCGAGGGAGTAGCTGGAGGGCTCGGTCTTCAGAAGCCAGGCGGCCATGGGCTCATTCTACCAGAGCCTTGAGTGCCGCATCCGCCGCCTCACGGCCCACGGCATTGGTCGCCGCCAGGCGGGCTTCGCCCTTCCCGGGATCGAGCTCGATGACGGCGTACCACATCGTGTTGCTGCCGGCGTGCGACAGCTGCCGCACCGTTCCCTGAGCGTCGGGTCGAACGCCCCAGCCCAAGGCGTAGGACGCGCCGGGGCCGGCTACCGGCTCGTGCAGCTTCGCCAGGGTCTCGGGCTTGAGATACCCCTCCACCTGCCCCAGGTGGGCCGCCGCGAAGCGGGTCCAGTCGCGCAGGCTCATGTGGACCGTGCCCGCGGGGCCCATGATCAGGGGGTTGTCACGTTTATGGGCCTGCCAGGCATCATTCGACCGGATGTGCCCGAGGATCCGCGGCGGCGGGCCGAAGCCACCGGCAGTGATGCCCAGGGGCTCGAAGACCTCGCGACGGACCAAATCTTCCCAGTCGGCGTCGCCCGCGCGCTCGAGCATGGCGCCAGCCAGAAGATAGCCGTAGTTGCTGTACCGGAACTCGACGCCAACGTGCCCGGCCGGCGGGGCATTCAGAATCTGCTTCGCCGCCTCGATACGCCGGTCGCGCATGGGACGGCCGTTCTGGCGTTCCAGGCCCCAGAGCATCGGCATTGCCATCGCGTTGGCCTCATGCCCGATGATTCCGCCGCGGTGGCCCAGGAGCTGTCGAAGCGTGACGCCGCGGTAGGCCTCGTTCATCTGGTCCGCCAGTTCGGGGAGTCCGTCGGCGAGGGGCGTGTCCCAGTCGAGCTTGCCCTGCTCGATGAGCCGGGCCGCGACGGTGGCGGTGATGGCCTTCGTGCATGAGCCGATGTGCCAAGCGTCATCCTCTCCCACGGGCTCATCGACGCCGGCCCTGGTGTTGCCTACGACGGCCAGCTCAACGACCTGGCCGTCGCGCAGCAGGGCGGCGCCCAGCGCGGGCACATCGTGCTCTTCCCGCAACGCCTCCAACCTCTGCTTCAATGAGGCCTCGGCAGGCGCGGCGGTCTGGGCCTTCAGGGGCAGCGTCGCGCCGCCGATGCAGATGGCCAGGACCAGAAGAATCAGCCGGGTTTGCAAGGGGACCTCCTTCAGGATCTTGGTGTTTCCTCACCCACAATGCCTCGGCGGTGCCACTGTTTCACCTGGTGAGCTTGCCGAAGACGCTGCCCATGCCCAGCGCCCGCCGCAGATCGGCGATCTGGCCGCAATGCGTGCCCAGGTGAAACACCTGGCGTACCGCGATCTTCTCGCGGGTCGACTGCCCGCCTCCCCACGGCACCTCGACCTGGAGCTCCTCCTCGGAGAGCTTCGCGACCGCCGCGGCGGCCCGCTCAACGGCGGAGGAGAGTATTTCGAGGCAGCGCGGCCAGGTCGGATAGCGGGCCGGGTCGTCGCTGGGCACGGAAGCGAAGCTCACACTCTCGAGTCCGAAGCGCCGCTCATCTCCCCGGTCCCCGGCGATGAAGGCCGACTCAGGCGGCGGCTGGTCGTCGCCGAAGAGATTCGCGGCGACGTGGAGGGTCAGGGCGAGATGGCCGATGCACCAGGCGGCGTGATTGGGAAGGTTCTGGGCCTGTCGAGTGCGGGTGACGTCGTCGAAGTCGGCCAGGTACCGCTCCAGCAGCGAATGCGCGGTGCGGATCTGGCGGGCCATCAGGGCGCCGGGCGGGGTCGACATCGCCTCTATTCTATAGAAAGGCGGATCGCCGGCTATCGGACGCTGAGACGGCGGAGCCAGCGCGGGCGGGATGGACGATGTTCTCCAAAAGCGTGGAGAAGTACACGACTCCTGCCAGTTATCTCGCGGCCCGGGCCAGTCGCTCGCTCCTGCGCACCGCCATCCGGCCGCTGGCTCGGTGGGAGCCGCTGGAGAGGCCCGAGGAGGGGTATTCGCTGCTGATTGCCGCCTACGCACCCCTGGCGGGTGTCCTGCGCGCCAACTTCGACCTGCTGGCGAGGCAAGACCTGCGCGGGCTGAGCGAGGTGATCGTCTCGTTCGATGCCCCGTCATCGGCGGAGCTGCGGAGGGTGGCGCGGCAGCTCGAGGGGCGGTTGCCGGTGCCCCTGCGGGTGCTTTACCGCACGAGACGGCAGCATGCCATCCTCCGGACTATCAACTGGGGCTGGGTGGGGTGCTGGCTGAACTACGTGGAGGCGATCGCCGCCTGCCGCACGCGATTTGGCATGCTGCACGACATGGATGCCATGCTGCTGGAGCCGCGCTTCCTGGCGAAGCGCTTCCGGCGAGTGAGCGGCCCCGACGCCCCCAGCTACCTCGCCACGCGCTGGTACGAGGGAAACGGCATCGTCGCCGCCGACCGGGTGGGGTACGTCGTGGACATGGCGCTGAATGTCGAGCACCTGCGTCGGCGGCACCGGCCGATCGACGCCTTCAACCGCGTCGGCCGCCTCGATGGCCGGCGTGTCGAGTGGGACACGCTGCTATGGCCCCAGCAGCAGGACCGGGCGACGGACGTGATGCCGCTGGCTGGCGAGGAATGGGTGCATCCCAGCCAGGTGGCAAGCCAGTTCAGCTACCTGCGGCGGTGGGGCCACTACCGGCCAAGCCGGCCGTGCAACCTCCAGTGGGTGCCCTACTTCCAGGACCTGGGCGGGGAACCGCGCATCCTTGAGGATCACTGCGCCGCCCTGGCCGACTCGCCGACCGCACGCATTCCGTTTCTCGGGGGCCTGCTGGACCTGACCGGCCATGTGCCGGAGCAGACGGCCTGGACCGCCAAGCAGATGTTCCGCCTTGAGCGGGCGCTTTTTGGCCGTGTCCGGCCGATCGTTCACGCCTATATCGACGCCCTGCGCCGGCATGAGCGTCCGGTGCCGGCGACCCCGCTCCTTCCGTGGGCGGCGGCGCAGATCGGACGGCGCTTTGGCC
>JBGTBZ010000057.1:0-23502 GCA_041749155.1 Phycisphaerae bacterium | reverse complement strand
CGCCGCAGCGCTGGTCGGGGCCCTGGCGGCAGCGATGGGCGAGATGACGCTCAACTACAGCACCGGCCGGAAGGCCAACTCCGCCGACGCCGAGCAGATCCTGCGCCAGAACCTCATGGAGATGGCCCGATCCCGCTCCCTCCTGCTTCTGCTCATGGAGGAGGATCAGGCCGCCTACGCAGAACTCACCGCGGTGCGGAAGCTCGACGATCTCGATCCGGCAAAGCCGCGCCGCCTCGCCGACTCGCTCGCCGCCGCCATCCGCGTGCCCCAGGCGATCATGGCGGCAGGCATGAGCATCCTGGCAGCCGCCGAGCGCGTGGCCCCATACGCGAACAAGTGGCTGCTGAGCGACCTGGCCGTCTGCTGCGAATTGGCGCTGGCGTCGGTTCGGTGCGGTGGGCACAACGTGCTGGTAAACCTTGCGGATGTTCCAGATGACCAGCGGGAGAGCATCCGGGACGAGGTGCGATCGCTGATCGAGCGGGCGGGCACCTTCCATCGCCAGACGACCACCATGATCGCCCCCTGACGGGGCTGGGGTGCGAGGCGACCTGCGCGGCGATGGTCGCTTAGAATGCAGACCGACGCCGCTGGGGGCGTCCGCCTCGTCATTTCGTGCAAGGAGGCCCTTTGGCTGGTGCCGCACCCGGAAAAGCAACCGAATATCCCGTGGGCCGTCCGCACGGCGTTTGTCACGTCTCAGGGCAGGCTATTGACCCGGGGCAGGTCTACTACGCCGCACTACGGGAGACGCCGGATGGGTTCGAGCGGCTTGAGTTCCTACCCGAGGCATGGACCAGTTGGCCGCCCGAGGAAAGGGCCCAGCTCCTGGCCTTCTGGCGCACCGAGATGGCCTCCCGCGAAGCAGAGAAGCGAAAGCTGCTGGTGGATGACGAGGTGCTGGCGGAACTGTTCCGGCGGCTCGCGCCCGTCGCGGAGCCCGAAAAGCTGGCCTTCAGGTTCATGCTGGGCTTGATCCTGATGCGGAAGAAGAAGCTCGTTTTCGAGGGCAGCGATACTGATTCTGCCGGCCGCAACGTTTGGCGTATGCGATTCCGCAAAGAGGAGGAGATCATGGAGGTGATAGACCCGAAGCTGGGCGAGGAGCAGCTCGAGGAGGTCGGTCGCCAGGTCGGGCAGATCCTGCACGGCGGGATCGAGGAGGTGGCGTTTAGCGGCGAGGAACTTGGCGACGGCGGGGGGTCCGATGCGGACTGAACGTCGAACATACAACATCGAACATCGAACATCGAAGCACCGGAAGGCACCCGCTCCGGCACTTCGATGTTCGATGTTCGATGTTCGATGTTCGATGTTCGTGGGCCTTTTACTCGCCGGCTTGATTGCCGGCTGCAACGGCCGCGCGGATGCGGTGGAGCAGCGGCAGTACGTTTCGCCATCGGAGACCTTGACGCTCGCGCAGCTCATCGCCGCCCTGAACGAGCGGGCCGGGCAGATTCCTTCGCTGTACCTGCAGGGGGTCGGGGATATGGGCGGTTTCGAGGCCAGGCTGCGCGAGGGACGCGAGCAGCCAGCGCGGTTTCTGAACGGCGAGATCAGGGCCATGTACCTCGCCCCAGATCGCCTCCGCCTGCTGGGCGGCAAGGATCTTGCCGGCACCGTCTTCGACCTCGGTAGCGACGGCGTGCAGTTCTGGATGCACCTGCCGACGGAGAAGCAGCTCTACTACGGCACGTTCGCCGGACTCGACCCGGAAAATGCCCGACAGCTTCCCATCCGGCCGGACCTGATGCTTGAGGTGCTCGGCGTCGCCCCGATGAGCACCGACTTCACGTCCGCCCCCGTCCCGACGCTCCGCTACAACCCCGACTCCGATTCATACATGCTGCTCTGGTCCGAGCCCTCGGCGCAGCCGCCCGAGCGGTGGGTGGTCGTCAAGGAAGTCTGGTACGACCGCAAAACGTTGTTGCCGACGCTGGTGATCCTGTTCGACGAGCATGGCGATCCGCTGCTGCGCGCCTACCTGTCGCGCCACCACCCCGTCGGCGGGGAGGGCGGGCCCATGATGGCCAGCTACTACGATCTCTACTTCCCCGTCACCGGCAGCACCATGTGGCTGGACTTCGGCCAGATGGACTTTCGCAGCAACCGCGGATTCACACAGGCCAGCTTCACGCCGCCGCGTCAGGATGCGGCCCCTGACGCCCGAAATCTCGACCGGCCGGGTCGTCAATAGTTCGACTCGTGGGGAGCGGCTGCCCTCCCTGTCGCAGTGTTGGCATCGGCGAATGCGCATAAGCTCTGATTCCCAATGCCCCGTCGACTGCTGATCCTCCTGCTCCTGTCGGCCCTCGCGGCGCCCGCATTCGCCCGGCGCGGCCAGACCCCGCCACGGGTCGAGGCATTGGTGACGCACGGAACAGGCGATGGGCAGTTCCTGGCCGTAATCGAGCGGCAGCGCAAGAGTGACGGCTCGTACCTTCCAGTAAGCACGGTCCGTTACCGGGCAATGGGCGGCGGGCCGGAAGCCTGGGCGGATTACGCCAAGTTCGACGCCCGAGTGTTGGCCCTCGCGGAGCGCGGCGGCGACCTCGCGGTCCTCCTGGAGGTGGCCCAGTCGGGTCCGGGCCGGACGCAGCTCCGATACATCCACAACTCCCTGGATCGTGGCAGCAGGGCGGTTGACGTTGGCGGCACAGCCCTCCCGCGTGGCGTGACGCCGGTGGACATTGCGGGTGGATCAGCCGGCAGCCGACTGTTAGCCCTGGGTCGACGGGATGGCGTTGCGGGCATCTGGGCGCTGGCGGGGACACAGTGGGAGGCGCTGGGAGCACTTCCAGAAGCGGTGGCTGCCTTGCCCGATGATGCGCTGGAGCTGGGTGTGGCTGGCCGGCGGGCGATCGTGGCGGGACGAACCGACCCTCAGGCCCTTCTTGTGCTTATGCAAGCCGAGGAGGGTTGGGAGGTGCTCGGGGAGGTCAGCGTCGCCGAGAACGAGCATTTCCAGGTGATCAGCGCCACTGGGGATGCGCTGCCATTGCTCTATATGTTTGGGGAGGCCGACCGGGTGGTTCAGTTCCATCGGCCCGGGGATGACGGCGAGGCGGAAATGCATGTGATGAACATCGACTTCGCCCCACCCCCGGCACTGGAGGTGCGTCTTGATGCAGCCGATCCCAGGGCGGGTGGGTTGGCAATAGGCTCTATCCGGCTTCTACGCTCCACGACCGCGGAGACCAAAAGCGATGCAGGCGGTCCGGTGCTGCTGGAGCGGGCGCTGGACCCGGCGACCCTTGAGCCCGTGGCCGAGGAATCTGTCGTCCTGCGGTTCGCGTCGCTTGGGGCCGAGGTGCGGGAGCAGATGATCACGCTGCTGCTCTATTCACTGCTGGTCGTGGCCGTGGTGGCTGTATTGCGGCAGCGGCCGGTTCCGCCCGCGGACCGGCTGCGCGATGTCGCGCAGCAACTTGCGCCGCTGAACGTGCGTTTTGCGGCGGGCGCGATTGATGGCATTCCCATCGTTCTCACCGCGGCGGCGTGGTGGATGTTCGAGGAGCGCCTGGGGTCGGTTGGGCAATGGATCGTGGTTCTGGCGGGTTCGACTGTCTACCTCGGCCACGTGATGGTCGCCGAGGCGGCTACGGGCCGTTCCCTCGGGAAGCGCCTTTTTCGCCTCAAAGTCGTCCGGACCGACGGCGGGGAGGCAGGGCCCGGCGCTATCCTGCTGCGCAACGTCCTGCGGCCGCTGGACGTGCCGACGCTGGGACTGGGGCTGGCGTGGCTCAATCCGCTCCGCCAGCGCCTGGGCGACATCGCGGCGGGGACGACGGTGATCAGGACGCCGGCCCGGACCGAACCGTGATCGATGCCTTCAGTTGCACGTTCAGAACGATGACGAAGGTGGCCGATGGCTGCGGTCGGAGCGGGGCTCTGCTAACCTGAGATGGACGTGTCCGACGCAGCCGACAGCCTGGAACCCGATGAGGCTTACGAGCCCGACCCCTTGCCACCGCGCAAAGGCTGGGGGGACTGGGTGAAATTCGGACTCCGGTGGACGATTGCGATCGTCGGCATCACATGGGTCGTCTCCAATCTGACGATCCGTGACCGCGTTTATGTTCTTACCCAGGATGAAGTGGGAAGGACGATTTTGCTGGACGCTGCCGTTGTCGAGCCGCTCGACGAAGGCGATAGCCAGGTTGTTTACGAGGATCCGCGGACTGGTGAGAGGGAGATCGCCTCGCAGAATGCCCTCGTATATGGCCCTGATCGCGACTATGTCACCCTGTGGAGCGACGGTAGCGTTGAGCGAGTGAAGCTCGCCGGGATGCGGCTGCGAGAGACAATCGACTCACCGCGTGGGACAATGCCGGCGGTGATGTCGCTGCTGGTGTACGTAGGGGACGGTCCGGAGGTTCGGGAGGTGGGCCTCGACCAGACCGGGGGATTTGACCTGAAGGTGCCACAGCCGCTGGTGCGTGTCGGACTGGCGAGCATGGTTCGGGAGGCACAGCCGGTGCTGTTGACGCTGGCGGTGCTTGTGTTCCCGATCACTTTCATGGCGACCGGCCTTCGGTGGTGGCGCCTGATGCGGCCGGTGGGGATCGAGATGAGCCTCGGCCGGGCCTTCGTCCTCAACATGGTGGGGGCGTTCTACAACACCTTCATGCTCGGCAGCACCGGGGGAGACTTCATCAAGGCGTACTACGCCGGAAAACACGCCCGGCCAGGGCAGAAGGCGGCGGCCTGGCTGACGGTCTTCGTCGATCGCGTGGTGGGCCTGGTCGTCCTCGTGATCATCGGCGGCGCCGCGGCGGGCATCGAGTGGTTCCTGCTGCCGGACAAGAACTCCCTGGTGGCGTATGCCTGCCTGCAGGTGGCATGGGCAAGCGTGGCGGTGCTGCTGGCCATCGGCGCGGTGCTGTTCGTGGCGCTGCACACGCCGGTCCGCCGCAAGACCGGCCTAAGCGCCGCAGTGAAGAAGATCCCCAGCGATCGCGTCCGCGACACCCTTCAGAGCATGTACGACGTGGTCGATACGTACTGGCGGCAGCCACGCACTGTGCTGGAGGCCTGCCTGCTCACGGTCCCCGTGCATGGGACAGTGATCATCAGCGCCATGCTGGCGGGGCATGCATTCGGCCTGCCCATCCCCTGGCCGTACTACTTCGTGTGCGTGCCGGTGATCGTCCTGTCGGCATCTTTGCCGATCTCGCCCCAGGGCGCGGGCGTGATGGAGTTCTTCGCAGTGCTCCTGACACAGCCGCAGGGGGCCAGCGTATCGCAGGCGTTTGCCCTGGCGTTGTCGATCAGGGCTGTCCAGATGCTCTGGAATCTGACAGGTGGCATCTTCGTCTTCCGCGGCGGCTACAGCGCCCCGGCCCAGGCCCGGGAGCCGGAGGAGGAGCCGTCGGCAGCGATCACAGCGCCGGCATAAGCCCGGGCTGCGGACGGTACGATGAGGGCAGATGAACCAGCCGCTGCTCAAGGGCATTGACCGCCTGGTCCTGCGCGTTCCCAGCGTCGGCGCCGCCGCGGCGTTTTACCGGGATGTGATGGGACTCCAACTTCTGCGCGAAGGGGCGGGATTCGCAACCCTGCAGCTTGGTGACGGTCGGGAGCTGCTGCTGCACAACAGCGAGGAGCTGCCCGAGGAGGCCGTTTTCCTGCTCGTGGATGACGTGAACGACCTGTACCGCCGGCGTGACGAGCTTCGGCTGAAGTTCGCCGGCAAGCCGACCCGCGTCAGCCGCGGATTCAAGGCGACTGCCAAGGACCCCTTTGGCGGGGTGCTGCTGCTGGTTGATCGCTCGCTCGAGGAGGCCAGCGGCGGAGCGGGCGAGGATGTTCGAACGCCGCATGCGCTGTTCTCGGGCGTTACCGCCCGGCTGGCGGTCAAAGCGGACGTGCTGGCGGGGCTCTACGAGCGCGCCGGCCGCACAGCCGACGACTTGCCGTACACACCGCAGTTCGAGCAGATCTTCGCCGGCTACCACGAGTCGTTCCCGGAGCCGCGGCCCGATCGGGCGGAGACCTGGCGGCACCTGCTGACGCTCCGGAAACGCGGGGATCTGCCCAAGCTCGGCGCGGCCCGCTCCCGCCCGGCGGTCGCCGACGACGAGACAGTGGGGCTACTCCGCGAGGTTCTGAATCGCGAGTTCGGCGGGCGGATCGGGCGGCGAGATCGCTTGCCCTACAGCAAGGAGTTTGACCAGATCGCCGAGTCGTTCAACCGTGCCCGTGCCCGGGCCGGCCAGCCGCCACTGGCGCCGCACCCCCTCTGGCGCCTGGTGGCGCTGCTGGCCAAGTAGGTAACGCCCTGACCCCGCTGTTCCGGGCTGGTCGAGGTGAATATCCTCTCTTGTGAAGCTCGCCTGCCTGCTGATGCTTCTGGCTCTTGCCGCTGCTCCCTTTAAGCAGGAACAGCCCGATACCCGGCCGGCTACGCAGTCGGTGTCGCTGCCGCCGGCCGAGGCGCTGGCCCTGCTGCGTCAACTTGACGACTCGGAATATGCCCGCCGCGAGGAGGCGGAGCAGGATCTCTACTCCCTGGTGCTATCCCACCCAGCCCTGGAAGAGTGGCTCACCAGCGCTTCGCGGCGGGAGGCGAGCCCTGAGGTCCGCGCCAGGGCCTCCAGCGTGCTTTCGAAGCTGGCAGAGCACAGGCTGCTCGGGGCTACGCTGATCACGCTCAACGTTCAGCAGGTTCATCCGCGGGAGTTGATCCGGGCTCTCTCGGAACAGTCTGGCGTGAAGTTCGACTATTGGCCGCAGGATCCGTGGGACCAGGGCGGAGCCGCCGATGGGCGGGTCAGCCTGGAGGTGTCAAATGTCCCGTTCTGGGAGGCCATGCGGCAAGTGTCGGCTGTGACGGGCGTTCATCCAGTGGAGCACCAGGCGACGAGCGCAGGCGCAATCGTGCTGAGTCCACACGCGGAGCACCTCGACGTTGTGCCGACGATTCATCACGGCGCCTTCGCGGTGCAAATACGGCGTATCAACCGCAGCCAGACCTCGCGCATCGAGCTTGGCGTCGGGCCCGATGGGGCCATCGCGGGCAACTCCGCGATCGACAGCAGCATGCACGTGGAGGTTCGGCTCCTGGTCGAGCCGAAGATCCGGCTCAGTGGCAATGTTTCGCAGCCGATCCTCGACGAGGTGATCGACGAGTCCGGCCAGACCCTGATGATCCGCCAGGACCCGCGTTTCGGCGGCGGGCGGGGCTGGTCGAACGCCTCCAGTGGCTGGAGTGTGCAGTCGGTGGTGATGCTGGACGCCAAGGCCGCTTCGAACACCCGGTTGATCAGTCGGATGCGCGGTCGTATCGAGGCGGAAATCGCAACGCAGATGGATTCGCTGGAAGTGAAGATGGAGGAGCTCGCCGACGTCCGCCGGCTGCGCGAGGGAGAGAAGCGGGAGTTGTCAAAGCGTTATCGGGTAGGCCCTTACCGGCTGGAACTGACGAGTATTCAGCGCGGCCCGGATGATTCCCTGCAGATCGAGATGGGCCTCGCCTGGGACCAGCTCCCGGATGTCGACCAGCAATCCGCGTGGCCGCGGGCGCAAGCTCTGCTCAACTCCATGCGCATGGAGGACGCCTCCGGCAGGCAATGGTCGTCGCAGAACATGGGCAGCACGTGGGAAGGGCCCATGGTCCGGACGACGCGGACTTTTCATCGTTCCGGCAGCGATGCGGATACGCCTGTCCGGCTGCTTCTGGAGGTGCCGACACGGGTGATGCCCATCAGTGTCCCCTTCGAATTCACCGATATTCCCCTGCCACAATGGGAATGACGTCCCGCCTGCCTGTCTGACCCGCCCGGGAGGTCGTGCTGTTGGGATTTGCCCCTTGACAGGCGATACTGTCCCGCATGCTAAGCCCTGGCCAGATCAAGCTCCGCCCTCCGGCGCCGCTGGCTGCCGCCGCAGTCGTCGTATCGCTTCTTGCCGCCACCGCTTGCCTGCTGGGGGCGCAGGATCACCAGGCAAATGACTCGCTCGCTGAGACGCAAACCAGCGCTCTTATCAACCAGCAGCTCGATGCTCCGATCGACCTCTCGATGGTCAATCGCCCGCTTCCCGAGGTGCTCCGCCAGATCGAACAGCAGACGGGCGTCCCCGTCCTGGTAAGCGAGGAGACGTACGCGCTGCTCCCTTACGGCCGGGAGACGCCGATTAACGTCAGCGGAAAGGCGACCCTCCGCCAGACACTGGATCTCATCGGCAGCGCCATGGGCCTTGAGCACGTGCTGCGCCAAGAGAACGTCGAGTTCCGTCCGCATCCGGCCCTGCAAAGGATCGGCCGCAGATCGACCGTTCAGGATCTCGCCGGCATGTACGAACTGAGACGCACCCGGTTAAACCTGCAGGAGGACAGGCCGACGATTGCCCAGCTTCTAGAGGCGATCGACCTGAAGCTCGCGGAAATGGATGAAACCGCCAGGCAGCGCAACGAGCCCCCGCCGGGCTTTCAGGTGGAAAATCGCCTTGATGAGACGCTGCGCAGTCGTCCCGTGTTCGTCTCCCGCAATGCCACACTTCTTAGCGCCCTGGAGGCAGTCGGCGACCAGACCGGCGCTACGTGGTACCCCTGGGGCGATAGCTTCATCGTCCTCGCCAAAGAGGACTGGGTCCGCCAGCGACTCGAGACGCCGGTGATGCTCAGCACCGACGAACTCGACGCCCAGGAGGCCCTCCTGGAGCTCCAGACGGCCTCCGGCGTACCGTTTAGCATCGAGC
Organism: Phycisphaerae bacterium; assembly: GCA_041749155.1. Classification (GTDB taxonomy): domain Bacteria; phylum Planctomycetota; class Phycisphaerae; order Tepidisphaerales; family Tepidisphaeraceae; genus JAEZED01. The sequence goes on along the minus strand of JBGTBZ010000057.1, from coordinate 14,799 downwards.
CCGGCGCGCTGCAGCATGTGCCGGAGAGATTCAGGCGGATCAGGCTGTACGTGCCCGACAAGAGCGTGCGCAACGCCCTGGAAAGCCTCGGAAGCTACACGGGCCTGGCATATACGGTCACTGACAAGGGCGTCTACATCTATCACAGCCAGGGTCGAAACCGGACACCTCCACGCCCCAGTGGGGGGGAGCTGCCGGCCCTGATGGTGGACTTGGGAGATGGAACATCACTCCTGCTCTACGCCTCCGAGCTGCCGGAGGAACTGCGGCAACATCTGGAGCAGCGCCGCCGGGAGGAGATCGACCGGCTGAGACAAAACCTGGCGCCGCCACCGGCGGAGCCCGAAAACTAATCCTCGGGCAGTTCCCGCTGGCCCGCCATGGGGGTGCCATCCTCGCGTTCCACACGATCCGGCCACGAAAGCCATGCCACCAGCAGCAGCAACGCCATGCCAGCCGCCAGCGCCGACATCAGGATCGGGACGCTGAGGGTCCGGGTGCCCGCCGTTATGTCCAGCGCATCGATATCGGGCGCTTCCCCCTGACGGGCGGAGCGCTCCAGATCCCGATCACGAAGCTTGCCAGTCGTGGTCGAGCCACGATCGCTGGAGCGGGAAACCGGCCCGGTCGTGCCGGAGGCGTCCGCCACCGCGCCACCGGTTCCCATCGATCCATAAACGCTCCGACGCTTCGGACCCGCCGGATCTACGTTATCACCTCGCTCCCGGCGGACCCCGGAGCCATGTGCGCGGTCATAATCCGACCCACCCGCTGGGCCAGGCGTGGCGCCCGCATCGCCGGCGGGCGGCTGGCGGTTGGGGATAATGGGCTTGATGTCGTTGCGCATGACTGAGCTTTCGTCCAGGGGGCCTGTAACGATGGTATCGATTCCGGCCGGTCTCCGCAGCGCGGCACGGCGGAAACGACGCAAGACGGGCGGCCGGCAAAGCCGTCCGCCCGTGGCAATTATCGTCCGTTTGGGTCCCCGGCTTGCGGCTACGGGCTGGCAACACCTGTTATTAGCAGTTCCCGGGAGGTCTCGACGACGGCGGAACCGCCGAAAACAACCGCACTCTCCGGCAAGCTGGAGTTGAGCTCCGGGTCGGCCCACCTCAGGAATTCGGGGCCGCTGACCGTGATCGCGAGAAGCCTTCTGCCATCCGCCGAATCCGACGATGCCTGCTGCTGACGCAGAATCTCCCCCGGGCCAGCCACCCGCATCGTCGAGGCAAACTGGCTGTCATCGTGCTCCACCGGGGTCACGGCGATGCCCGGCTCACTCTCTCCAGCGTTGAAGAGGGCTGAGCCGAGCCCTACCCCCACGACCAAGGCGGCCGCCGCGGCAGTCACAGTGAGCCACCAGTCGCGGGCGAGTTCGAGAAGGCTGCTTGCCCCACCCTGCGACGCACCAGCGGCGGTGGCGACCGGATCTCCATAGGCCGGCTCCAGCCGCACGGAACGCATGATCTCGCCGGCCAGATCCACATCCATAGGGGGCAGTTTGCGCAGCATCCCGCTGAGCCGGCGGTGCGCTTCGTAGCTGGATCGCAGTTCCGCGTCACTGAGCAGGGCAGCCTCAACCGCCTTGCGCCGGGGAGCGGCGAGCGTGCCGTCGGCGAGCTGCGCAACCTCCCACTCGAGGCGCTGGCGCGCGGGCAGATGCGCCGGGACCTCCAGCGAATCGGCCTGAAAGTGTTGCGGGTGCTGCGACATCTCTCTTGAATCTATACCTAAGCCTACATCGTGTCCTTCAGCAGTTCGCGCAGTTTTTTGCGCCCCTGGAACACGTGCCATTTCACCGCTTCCACGCTGCATCCCAGGGTCTGGGCCACTTCCTTCTGGGGCATCTCCTGCATGGTGAACAAAACCAGTGCCTGACGCTGCTTCTCCGGCAATTGATTCAGGGCCGCCTGCAGGGCGTCGCCCAACTCCTTGCCCTCGACAGCCCGCTCCGGCCTCCCGCTCTGGGCCAGCGAGTCGCTGCCGTGGCCTCGCATCGGCCGGTCGGCGGCCATCGGGCTGCCGAGCTGGTCGGCCATGGCCCCTTCCATCGGTTGTGCCATCCTCAAACGTCGGCCACGCCGGTAGTTAAGCGAGAGATTGGTCACGATCCGCATCAGCCAGCCCCCGAAGGCCGCAGGCCGTTCGAGAGTGTCCAGACTTCGATAGGCCTTGACGAACGCGTCCTGCGTGATGTCCCGGGCATCTTCGTGGTTGCCCAGCAACCGATAGCTGACCACCAGCGCCTGCCGCTGGTACTTGCGGACGAGCTTCTCGAAGCCCGCCTGCTGCCCGTTCAAAACGTCCGCCACCCACTCGGAATCCTCCAATCCCGGGTTGTGCTCCTGCTCCAGTTCCGGCGGGGAGGCCTCGGCCCGATCCGGCGCAGGGACACCCCCCTCAGGCCGATCATCGGCCTCGGGAAGGGGGTCATTCGGGTGGACACGCGATGGTGTCAAGGGTTAGGCAGTGTGACAGGGGGGGTTGTTATCGGCAACTGTCCGCGCTGGGACTCACGAAAGCAGATCCCGCGTCAGATCGGCACACGCCTCGGCGACCCTACGCGCCCCGTGCGGCAGCGCTTCCTGCATCCGGCGGACGTAGGCGCTGCCGACGATCGCCCCCTCCGCCACACCCCGCAGGCCTTGCACCTGCTTGTTGCGCCCGATCCCGAAGCCGACGCACACTGGCAAGGCGGTCCGACTCTTCATGTCCGCCACGCCCTCCGCCAGGGTGGGAGGCAGGGCGGACCGTTCGCCGGTGGTGCCGGCAACGCTGAGATAGTAGACAAAGCCTCCGCCGGCCCGGCCGATTAGGTCCCGCCGTTGCGGCGGGGTCGTGGGGGCCACCAGCAGCACCGCCTCAAGTCCGGCAGCTACAGCAATCCGGCAAAACGACTCGGCCTCGGGAGGCGGAAGGTCCGGGCAAAGCACCCCGCACAACCCCGCGGCGCTGGCCTGCCGGCAGAACTGCTCCACGCCAGCCCGGAACACGATGCTGTAGCTGACCATGGCCAACATCGGCGGGACGTCCGGCCGAAGGCCGCGAACCACGTCGAAGACGTTCGCCACGCTTGTGCCACGCCTAAGCGCATCGTCGTAGGCGGCCTGGATCACGGGCCCATCGGCGATCGGATCGCTGAACGGGATGCCAAGCTCAATAACGCTTGCCCCCGCCTCCGCCACCGCACGGACGGCAGCGGCGGTGACGTCGAAGCCGCCATATCCGACCGGGATGAATGGCACGAGGTGCACCGCCCCGGTGGGAGGGCGGCGGAGAGCGGCTTCGATACTCCTGGCGCTGGGCATCAGGCGCGAGTTTAGGTACGGCGATGCCCAAGCGTAGAGTGAGTTCGCTACGATGGCTGACGAGCGTTAATGAGCTTTGCAGACGCCTTCGATCGCGTATACCTGATCAACCTGCCCGCGCGGCGGGACCGCCTGCGGCGGGCGCTGCGCGAGCTGGATCGCCAGGGGATCCCCCTATCGCCCGGAAAGGTGGAGATTTTCGAGGCCATTCGGCCGGACTCGGCGGACGGGTTTGAGAGCGTGGGGCGGCGGGGCGTCTTTCTCAGCCACGCGACGATCGCGCGACGGGCGCTGGCGGAGGGGCTGTCGAGCGTGCTGGTGCTCGAGGACGATGTGGCGTTCACGCCCGCCATGCAGGCACATGGGGAATCGCTCCTGAGGGCCCTTCAGGAGCGCCAGTGGCATTTGGCCTTCCTGGGCTACCTCTCGATCGACGCCTCCCCCGAGAGGCTGGCCGAGCTGCGGGACGGCCCGCCGGCCTGGTTGCCGCTGCCGGGTCCGAAGATCGGCTCGCACTGCTATGCATTGTGCGGCGAGGTGCTGCCGGCATTGGTGAAGTACATGCAAGGCGTCGAAACCCGGCCCGCGGGGCATCCCGATGGGGCGCGCTTCGGGCCAGACGCCACATTCAATATGTTCTGCTCGATGTTCCCGCAGTGGACGGCCCTGGTAGCCCGGCCAAACCTGGCGACTCAGGCCAGCAGCGCCAGCGACCTGATGCCGCGATGGTTCGACCGTGTGCCAGGGCTGCGCCAGATGGCACGGGTCGCTCGAGCGATGAAGCCGCCTGCCTGCGGGGCTTGCTGGCGTCACTGGTCGGCGCGTGTCAGTCGCGCGACCTCCTGGCAATCCTTGTCGCCACGGCCCGAGCAGTTGACGATGACAATGGCCTCCCGCGGGAGTGTGGGGGCCAGCCTGAAGGCGTATGCAAAGGCATGGGCCGTCTCCAGGGCGGGCAGGATTCCCTCCGTTCGGGCGACCCTGCCGAAGGCCTCGATCGCGGCCGCGTCGTCCACGGCGTCGTAGGTGACGCGGCCGGAGTCGTGCCAGAAGGCGTGCTCTGGTCCTACCCCGGGATAGTCGAGCCCCGCGCTGGCGGAATGCACTTGAGATGTCTGTCCGTCCTCGTCCTGGAGCACGTAGCTGAGAGACCCGTGGAGCACGCCGGGAGCGCCGAAGGTCAGCGGGGCGGCGTGCTGGCCGGTGCCGCGGCCCATGCCTCCCGCTTCGACGCCGTAGAGTTTCACGGCCTCATCCTCGATGAATGAAAAGAAGATCCCGGCGGCATTACTCCCGCCGCCGACGCAGGCGACGACTGCGTCGGGGAGCTTCCCGGCCTTCTCCAGGCATTGCCGGCGGGCCTCGTCGCCGATACAGCGGTGGAAGTCGCGGACCATGGTCGGGAAGGGGTGGGGGCCGACGACGCTGCCCAGGATGTAGTGCGTCGTGTCGCTGGAGCCCATCCAGTCGCGCATTGCCTCGTTGGTGGCGTCCTTGAGCGTCCGGCTGCCGCTGTCGACTGCAATGACGTTTGCCCCCAGCAGCTTCATGCGGAACACATTCAGGTTCTGCCGCCGCATGTCCTCGGCGCCCATGTAAACATCGCACGCCAGCCCGAGCCTGGCGGCCGCGGTTGCGGTGGCGACGCCGTGCTGGCCGGCGCCGGTCTCGGCAATGACCCGCCTCTTGCCCATCCTCCGGGCAAGCAGCGCCTGGCCGAGCGTGTTGTTGATCTTGTGTGCCCCGGTATGGAGCAGGTCCTCGCGCTTCAGCCAGATCTGGGCGCCGGCCAGTTCCTGCGTAAGACGCTCGGCCAGCATCAGGCTTGTCGGCCGTCCCGCGAAATCGCGCAGGGCGGCTTCGAGCTCGTGCTGAAACGCCGGATCTACCCTAGCGGCGGCGTACTCGGCCTCGAGCTGCTCCAGCGCCGTAACCAGCGTTTCCGGAACGAAAGACCCGCCGTACTCGCCAAAATAGCCGCGGGGGGCGTGCTTGAGGGTCATGCAAGACTGTAGCCTCACCCACGAAAACGGCCCCTATGCGGCCGCGGGGGCGGATTCCTGCCGCTGAGCCTCGATGACCCGGTAGAGCTGGTGCGTCCGGGACTGGACGTACCGCCAAAGGGCGGCGGCGATGCCGAAGCTGGCGTAATCCAGCGGCAGTGGCCGTGCCAGAGGAGCGAGGAATCCGCCGGCCTGGCCGATGGCCAGTTGGGCGGGCGTCGACCCCATCCATGCGGCGAGGTAGCCGATCACTCCGCAAAGGACTGGCGCCGCCCAAAACCAGGCGGCCGGGCGTGTGGGGATGAAGCTGTGGGAGATCCAGATCGACAGGTAAGCGCTAAGACCAACGGAGAACAGTACTTGCGCCCGCTCGCCCGTGCGGCAGATAATCATCATGAACACCGCCATGACAGCGGTCGACATCACGAGTGCCAGGAGCTTCTGATCCAGCGATTCGGCGGCGGCCTTGCGGTCGGCGAGGCGCGTCGTGGCTTCGGGAAGTTCGAGGAATCGCCGCAGGCTCTTAAAAGCGCTGCCCCGCTCGCGGAGCGTGTGAAGGACCAGCCAGGCGGCCCCCAGGATGGCCGCGAGCAGGGCGAGTTCGAGTGCGAGCGTCAAGAAGACGCTGGGCGACCGATCGTCGATGGCATTGCTGATGGATCCGCCGCGCAGGCGCAAGGCATACAACCCGAGCGCGGCGCAGGCCCAGCCCGCGTCGTAGCGGACGCGGCCGGCCAGAAGCGTCGCGAAGGTAGTCAGGGCAGCTATCGCCACCCCCACGGCGAGGAGGGTGGCGGTAGGCAATGGCTGCAGGAGCAGGCTGGCATCGCGCCCGGGGTATCGCGGGAACCCAATGAGCCTGGCGAGCCACCAGAACGCTACGCAGGTGAGGCATACCGCCAGAAGCAGCAGAAGGCGAGATTGGACCGCAGGCCAGAGACGTGGCATTGGGTGCAACGATAGCGGATGCGGCTGGCTCGGCGTTACCGAACATCATCCTGACGCGGCCGACCCGGCTCGATAGAATACAGGCGGATGTCTACGCTGGCGGCCGACGTGCCCCACGAGAACGCAGCGCTGTTTCCCGAGATCGAGCTCGATGAGCCCGGAGTGGCCTCCGGTCTGCGGGGACCTTTCGTCCAAGTCGCGCTGGAGCAGGCAGTGGACAAGACGCTGACCTACGCGGTCCCACCGCGGCTGGCGAAGTTGATTCGAGCGGGGCAGCGGCTGCGGGTGCCGCTGGGGCGAAAGGACAGGTCACAGTTCGGCTATGCCGTGGCGGTCCGGGATGACTTCGACGAGAGGACTGCGGGCGTATCGGCCGGGAAGCTGAAGGCAGTAAAGGAGATTGCCGATGAGCGAGTGCTGGTGGATGGGGCCCTGATGGACCTGGCACTGTGGATGAGCCGGTACTACTGCTGCGCGCTGGGGCTGGTGCTGGAGAGCATGATACCCGGGGCGGTTAAGAAGAAGATCGGCGTCGGATACACCAGTCGGGTGACGCTGGCAGTCGCGCCAGAGGCGGCGCAGGAGCTTCTGGAGACCACCAAGGCGCCCAAGCGACGCGCGCTGCTGGCGCGACTGCTGCAGGTGGAGCCGGGGGGGTCTATCGAGCTGGTCCGGCTGGCGGCGGAGGCTGGCGTGACGCCGCCGACGGTCCGGAGGCTCGCGAAGCTGGGCGTGGTCGAAATCGCAACGGAGGCGGACCTGGCTGGGTTCAGTGAGACCCGGGGCGACGCCGGCAGGGGTCTGGAGCAACCCCTGGCCCTCAACGCCGATCAACAACACGTTTTCGAGGCGATTGCGCCCGCGGCCAGGGAGGGGGGGTTCGCGACGCACCTTCTGCTGGGCGTGACGGGCAGCGGCAAGACGGAGCTCTACCTGCGGCTGATGGCGGAGGTGGTGGCGCGAGGCAGGCAGGCGGTGATGCTGGTTCCGGAGATCGCGCTCACGCCGCAGACGGTGCGGCGGATCACGGCGCGCTTCGAGCGTGTGGCGGTGCTGCACAGCGGCCTGACGGCGACGATGCGTCACCGCTACTGGCAACAGATCGCCAGTGGTCGCGCGGATGTGGTGGTGGGGGCGCGGTCGGCGGTCTTTGCGCCGGTGCCGAATCCGGGGCTGTTCGTCGTGGATGAGGAGCACGAGGCCAGTTACAAGCAGGATACGGCGCCGCGGTATCACGCCCGGGACGTTGCGATCAAGCGGGCGCAGGCGCACGAATGCCCCGTGATCCTGGGCAGCGCAACGCCTTCGCTGGAGAGCTACTGGCGGGCGGCGGATTCTGCTGTTGCGGGCCCACATCGGCTTCACCTGCTCCCCAGGCGCGTTTATGACCGGCCCATGCCCGCCATCGAGGTGATCGACATGAAGCAGGTCGCCCGCCTGCGCAACCGCAAGGGCGTTCACCTGCTCTCTCCGCGGCTCGAGCACCTCCTGACGCACACCCTCGATCAGAAGCAGCAGGCGATCCTGCTGCTGAACCGCCGCGGATACGCGAACTACGTCTACAACGCCAGCACGGATGAGCCGGTCACGTGCCGCTTCTGCGACGCGACGATGACCTATCACCGCACGAGCGGCATGGGTCCAATCGGCGCACAGTTTCAGAAGGCCCTGCATACCGGCCAACTCCACTGCCATTACTGCCTGGCGGTCGATCCGCTCGACGAGGCCGCCAAGCGCGTCGGTGGGCACCTGACGCTGTTTGGCCTGGGCACGCAGCGCGTGGAGGAGGAGCTGGCCCGCAAATTTCCGCAACTGCGCTTCGAGCGCGTGGACAGCGACTCCATGCGCTCGGCCCGCGACTACGAGCAGACGCTGGAGCGCTTCGCCCGCCGCGAGATCGACGTGCTCATGGGCACGCAGATGATCGCCAAAGGGCTGGACTTTCCCAATGTCAGCCTCGTCGGCGTCGTCAGCGGCGACACGGCGCTGGCACTTCCCGATTTCCGCGCGGCGGAGCGGACATTCCAGCTCATCACGCAGGTCGCGGGCCGCGCCGGCCGGGGAGAGATCCTGGGCCGGGTCGTGCTCCAGACGTTCAACCCGGATGACGACACGATTCGGGCAGCCCTGAAGCAGGATTACGCTGCCTTCGCCCGCCGTGAACTGGAGCACCGACGTGACACCGGGTATCCGCCGTTCGGGCGGCTGGTGCGGATCGTGATTCGCGACCAGGATGAGGAGAAGCTGCTGCAGCGGGCCGAAACGCTCGGCGGCGTGGTTTTTGATACCGCGGAGGCGTTGGGGGATGTGAGCGTGGTGGGGCCGATGCCCTGCCCGATTTCGCGGATCGCTGGGTTTTTCAGGCAGCAGATCCTTATGCGATCCGTGACGCCCGGGCCGCTTCAGAGAGTCCTGGCGCGGGTCCGCCAGGCCGGTCACCTGGCCACGAACGACCGGATCGCAGTGGATGTCGACCCGGTGAGCCTGCTCTAGATACCTTCTATCGGGCGGCCGAATGGCCAAGCCAGCGGCCGCTTGCTATCCTGCTCTCCCCTTCGGGCGCATCGGGAAGTCGGTGAAAATCCGACACGGACGCGCCGCTGTGAGGGGCTGGCAACGCCATCGCACGGGCCGTTTGGCCCAGCCACTGCCGGATTCCGGTGGGAAGGCGCGGCGGCGAATCGGGATTCCCGATCCGGCCCCAAGTCAGAAGACCGGCCCGCGGGGACGAGACCGTCGCATCGTGCGGCGGTACACGTTCGGGCGTCCTCGCGAGCCAGGGACGAACGAGCCTTGTGCCCCTGTCGGCCTTGCCGGCACGTGGCGCGGGCTCTCCTGCCCCTTCAAGCCGCCTGGATGCCAGTCTCTTCGGCTCCGCGCTAGTCGGAGCAGGAGCATCCAGTGTCATATCGTCTTCTCCTGACAGCACTCGCGCTCGTCACGTTCCTCGGCGCACCGGGCGCGGCGGCCCAGAGTTCTCCTTTTGCGGTCGAAGTCATCGAGTACATCCCCGGGACGGCCCCCGCGGCCTACCAGAACCCCACGGCTGCGCTGGGGAAGACACATGAGTTCACGCCAGCGTGGCCTGAGTTCGACACGCCTGCGTACGTGGTCACGCCATTCAACGCGACCTATTCCGAAGATGACCTGGTCGCCATTGGCGACGGTGGGCGCCTCGTGCTGCGGCTGGGCCGGCCGGCGCTGGTTTCCGAGGGCTTCGCTCTGGGAATCCACGCTGGCGTCGGCCTGATCGACGACAACTGGCCCTCAGGCGTCATCTCCGGGCCTGCTACGCCCTACACCAGCTTCCGCAGCGCAGACGTTCGAGTCAGCGCGGATGGACAGACCTGGTTCAGCCTCGGCACCAACCTCGTTTTCGAGCTGCCGACCAACTGGTACGCCCAGGGCGTTACCCTTCCCGGCGCCCAGGAGACCGCCGGAACCGTCGAGGCCGATTTCACAAAGTCGTTCGTGGGCAGCCTTTCGGATTTCGACAGCACCGATTGGCCCGAGATGCTCTCGATCCTCGACGGCTCGGCGGGCGGGACCTGGCTGGACCTCACCGGGCTGCCGGTGACCGGCATCCAGTTCATCGAGTTCAGCGTCACGGGCGATGACGGGCTGATGTACCTGGATGCCGTGGTCGCCGTACCGGAGCCCGCCATTGTGCTGCCGCTTCTGGTGAGTCTTGCTTTGCTGCGCCGGCGGGGAAGGTGAGTGCCATGCGGCGAAAGCGGGCATTCACCCTGGTGGAGTTGCTGGTGGCGATCGGCATCATTGCGATGCTGATCGGCATCGTGCTGCCGGCCTTGTCTCGCGCCCGGGCAAAGGGACGGCAGGTCAAGTGTCTGAGCAACCTGCGGCAGATGATGACCTCCGCCCACGCTTACGCCAACGACTTCAACGGCCGCCTGCCGTTGAGCTACTGGTCGGCGCCGGAGCACTCGATGGTGTGGGACTTCTCGCGGCGGCGGCGGGCGGATGGCACGTGGGAGATCGTGCCCGGCCTGCTGTGGGCAGGATCAGGCGGGGCGGCCGAGGAGATTCAGCAGTGCCCCGAGTTCGACGGCAAGAGCAATTTTCCCGGTGATCCTTTCACCGGTTACAACTACAACACCAGCTACCTGGGCGGCGGGCAGTTCGAGCTGTTCCAGGATCCGGCTCGTCTGACATGGATCAGTGATACGGCGGAGACGGCGGTGTTCGGCGACGGCGAGTACTCCGCCGGAGCAAACAAGTTCATGCGGGCTCCGCGGCGTGGAGGGCGGGACGGGAACAGTTCCGGGCGTGCCGCCGGCACGCAGGGCTATCGTCACCTGGGGCTGACCTCCGTGGCTTTTGCGGATGGTCACGCGAGCGGGTGGGAGGCCCGATTCACGCGGTATGACTTCGGGCCGATGGAGCGGGATCTGCAATCGGAGCGATTCGGCTTCCTGTCGGAGGGCAATGGCATGTACGACCTGGGGGAACGAAATCCATAAACCGGCCGGAAATGCCGGCCTCCGGACATAGCCATTCGGCAAAACGCCAGTTGGCCCGTACTATCGACCACCTGTCATGGAAGCAGTCCCCACCCAAGCACCCGCGGCGAGTCTCCACGCTGGAACCGGCACTTTGCGTCAGACCGAACAGTCGCGGGCGACCGGGTCGCGGCTGAGCGAGAAGGATGCGGTGGAGCGTCTGGGGCGCCTCCGCGACAACGTTCAGCGCGTGTTCCTGGGGCATCCCGACGCGGTGGACCTGCTGCTCGTGGGCTTGCTCGCCCGCGGGCACGTTCTGATCGAGGATGTCCCGGGGGTCGGCAAGACGGTGCTGGCCAAATCGCTTGCCAGGAGCATTGAAGGAAAGTTTACGCGCATCCAGCTCACGCCCGACCTTCTGCCAGCGGACGTGCTGGGGGTTTCGGTCTTCGACAGCCGGACGGGGGAGTTTGAGTTCAAGCCGGGCCCGATCTTCGCGAACATCGTCCTGGCCGACGAGATCAACCGGACGACCCCTCGCACGCAGTCGGCACTGCTCGAGGCGATGGCAGAGTCGCAGGTGAGCGTGGAGAACCGGACGATCACGCTGGAACAGCCGTTCATGGTGATCGCGACGCAGAATCCATTCGAGTTCGAGGGAACTTACGTGCTGCCGGAAAACCAGCTCGACCGCTTCCTGATCAAGATTCACGTCGGCTATCCCCCTCGCGACGCCGAGCACCGCATCCTGACCACCCGTCCGGGTCAGACGATCCTGGAGGAGCTTCGGCCGGTGCTGAGCGCTGCCGAGATCGTGGAGTTGCAGGAGCGCGTTCCGAAGGTCCGGCTCGATGGTGCGATCGTGGAGTATCTCCTGGATCTGGCGGAGCGCACCCGCACCGACGAACAGTTTCACCTGGGCCTGTCTCCCCGCGGCTCATTGGCCCTGACAACGGCGGTCCAGGCGCTGGCGGTGCTCAAGGGGCGTGATTACGTCATCCCCGATGACGTAAAGAAGCTCTTCGTGCCGGTTTGCGGCCACCGTGTGATCACCAAGAACTACCTGCACAATGGCGACGCCGCCGCATCTGGACGGGCGCTTCAGGAAGTGCTGGACGCGGTCCACGCGCCCGCCTGAGCACGAGCGGGAATCCGGGGGCATTCAGAAGTCAACTCCTGGGCAGCGCCGCGGACAGGTCGTCCAGGCTTCGCGAGAGAAGCCGCTGGCGGCGGGCGGTGAGGGCGGCGCCGCCGTAGCGCACACGGTAAAACACTTCCGTCAGGCTGTTCACCGCGTCATATGCCCGGCGCGGCAGAAAGGCCAGCGACTGGGCAAACTCCCGCGGCGTCTGGCTGGGCTGGCGGCGGTAGCCGCGGCGCTCCAGGAGGCGCAACAGTTCATCGAAGAACGCCAGTTGCCGGGCCAGGCGCAGCGCTTCGTCCCGGGGTATGCCGCGCAAGCCGATCCGCCGTGCCCGCCGTCGCAGTCGCCACTGCTCGAAGAAGTACCAGAACAGGATCGCGGCCGCGGCGACCACCATCGCCACGATCAGCCAGGCCACGAGCTGCGCTGAATAGATGTAGAGGTTCTGTCGCTCGAGCCAGGCCTTGAAGCGGTCCCACAGCCCGGCGGTCTCCTGGGCGCGCGTGATGACGTCCGTCTCCAGCGTCTCCATCAGGGTGGTGCGGGCGCCGTTGTCGTAGTTGACAATGCTGTTTGCCCAGGTGTACTCGAGGAACTCGAACCAGTGTGTGATGGTATCGAGGAAGCTCGTGCCGGTCCGCGTCAGGTCGTCGCCGTTACCGCTGGTGGGATCAAGGCGAAGCCAGCCGCGCTCCGTCAGCACCTCGATCCATGCATGGGCATCGCTCTGCCGCACGACGTACTTCTCCAGCGACTTGTTGTATTCATCAGTCTTGAAACCGACCACCACCCGCGCCGGAATTCCCAGCGCCTGGCAGGCCAGCGCCGCAGCGCCCGCGAAATACTCGCAGTGACCGCGGCGCCCGTCCTCGCTGACGAACCATGCCAGCGGATCCTGATCTCCGGACATCCGCGCGTCGGTGATGTCGAGAGTAAACCGGTATTGCGTCTGCAGAAAGCGGGAGATGTTGCGGGCTATCTGCTCGTCCAGCTCGGTCGTGCCGGTTCGCTGCAACCGCTGCTCGGCCAGGCTGCGGCCCTCGTCGTCGGTGCCGCTGACCGCCGGGTCCATCGCAAAACGGATGATCTCCGCGGGCGCGGGGTAAGGGGCATTGCGATGGATGCGATCGATCTGCCGCGTGAAGGATTCCTGCGTGTGCTCGGCCCCCACCTCATCGAGACTGGTCACGACGCGGCCAAGCTCCTCCAAGTCGCTGCGGGGCATCAGTAAGCCCGATCTTGAGAGCAGTTCCGCTGCCCGGTCGCGTGGGCTGCGGCCCGCCAGTTGGAGCTTGCCCAGGCTCGCCTGCCGCATCAGGTCCATCCGGTCGTGAAGCGACCTAAGCCGCATCAGGTCGCCCTGGATCCAGCCTGCGCTGGCGCCGGGCAGGTCCGCCGGCGTGCTCAAGGGGTCGTTGATCGATCCGGTGCTCCAGGTTGTGTACTGCACCGGCCGGCGAAGCGGCACAGGCACCTGGATCGTGCCGTCCGTCTGGCTGTACCTGAAGCCCTGCGGTCCAGATGAGATCATAAATGTGCCGGCCAGCGATGGCAGAACATCCAGCCCCACAGGTTCCAGCTCGAACACCTGCTCCAGAATCACCGGGGGCAACTCCTGAGGCGCTCCAAGCTTGACGACCGGCCCGTAGCTGTCCGTCGAGCGAAGTATCGTGATGTATTCCTGCGAGGCCTTCCGCCAGGTCCAGCGATCAACCGCGTTCGGATCCGAGACATACATATCCAGCGTGCTGCCCCGGAGGTAAAGCGTTTCCGTGCCGGCAACGCGACTGCCATTTCGGAACACCTGGACATAGGCGACGGGCGTCGTGTTCTGCGTGATCCGGGCGATATCCTGAAAGCTGACCTGCCCGCTGAAGCCGGTCACGGCCTCGTTGCTGCGGAATGCCGCCCGATCGCGGCCCACCAGCGCACCCGAGCCTCGCGGAAATGCCAGGAACACGATTACGGCGAACGTCACCGACACCAGGCTCACCAGCACCGTCAGCCGCCTCATCGAACTGCCCAAACGGCGCTGATCCTGCCGGAGCTGGCGCACATCGCCGGGACGCTGGTCGCTCAGGCCCATCTGCTGCCGAGCCCGGTCCGTCTCCACCTTCAGGTGAAAAAGCAGGCAGCAGTAGAGCGACAGGAACAGGTAAACCACCAGAACCAGGCCGAAAACGATGCTCGTCGTGCTGATGGCAGCCGCCACCATCAGCAGCAGCGAGAGCACGATCAACTGGCCGTAGTCCCGGTTGGCCCGTTGCTCGTAGAGCTTGATGACCTGAAGGGCCACAAGGAACTGCCCGACGATCAGCACCGGCGTTCCCTCGCCCGTGATCCGGAAAACCACGTATGCTGCGGCGGCGACGACCAGCAGGTTTGCCAGCATCCGCGGCAGCGGCCTGAAATACCCGCCGCTGACCCAGGCCATGTTCAGCAGGATTAGCACGACGGCCGCCACCCACATGCCGCCGGAGGCGCTGGCCATGGCAAAGCCACTGATGCCAAGCAATACCAGCGCATAAAGGGCGGGTTTGAACTGCTTTACGTCGTACATCCGTCACCTCGGCGGCCCGACCCGGCATTGTAGTGAACCCGACGGGCCGTGTCCGCGGCCCGATTCATGTGTCGTCGGCGATCATGGCGGTGAAATCAAGCTCGGGGTCGAATCGCACCCATCGTTCCAACTCGCCAGAGACGGTTCGAACCAGCATCAGGTTCCCTCGACGGGCTCCGGAGGCCCGCCCACGGCCAATCCCGGACGCCCGGGCTCGAACGCCGGCGGGGACTGTGGCGTTCTGGCCACGTCCCGCGGTGATGAGCACGGCGGTTGTGTCAGCAGCGGCCTGCGGCAGTGCGCGGGTGACGAGGCTTTCGACAGTATGGAGTTCGTTCCGACCGATGGCCGCCAGGGCGGTCAGGACGTCGCGGCC
>JBGTBZ010000056.1:0-6236 GCA_041749155.1 Phycisphaerae bacterium | reverse complement strand
GGCCCGCTCGGCGGCGGCACGCTTAACGTCCTCGTAGAGCCGGGCGTTGTCGATGGCGATGGCCGCCTGCGCGGCTATCCCGGCGATGACGCGCTCGGTGCGGTCCGTGAAGACCGCCGGCTGCGAATGGCCGAAGAACAGGCCCCCGATCACCTCCTGGGAGCGCGAGACGACGGGCACCGCCAGGTAGCTGCGGACTGGGAGGTGGTTCGAAGGCAGGCCATGGTGCGGCGGCCACTGGCCGTAGCGCGGATCCTTCAGAACATCGTCGCTTCGGACGGTCCCCTCACCGCGGAAGGTGGGGCCAAAGAGGGGCGTGGCGCGGGGATGGCCGAAGCTGTCGAACTGCTCGCGGGCGGCGCCAGAGAGGGTGTAGAGAAGGAAAGCCTCGCCGCGCTCGTCGACGGTGTTGTAGAAGAACGCCCCGAACTGTGCCCCGCTTAGCTGGGTGGCGGCGTCGGTCACGCCCTGGAGCAGCGCCTGCAGGTCGAGCGTTGCGGCGATATCCTGGCCGCTGCGGTTGAGCGTCTCCAGGATGCGCGTCTCCTCGCGCAAAGCCTGCTCGGTGCGGCGCTTGTCGGTAATGTCGCGGAAGCTCCAGACTCGCCCCACGCTGCGGCCGTCGATGTTCTGCGGGCGCGACTGCCGCTCGATGGTCCGGCCATCGAGCGTCTCCAGCAGATCGAAGGTCTCCGGCGGCGCTTCGCGATAGATCCGCTCAACCCCGGCGACGAAAGCATCCTGATCGGCGAAACAACGGCGGACGTGGTCCAGCAGCCGCCGGTGATCGCCGTTGTCCAGCAGCCCCGTGGGCAGGCCCCACATGTGCCTGAACTTCTCGTTGAAGCCGGTCACCTTTGCCTGGCCGTCGGTGACGAGGATGGCGTCGGTGGTCGATTCCAGCGTGGCCCGCATCATCGCCAGGGAGTGGGCCAGCTCCTGCGTGCGGTGTTCCAATGCCTGTTTAGCGCGAACAAGCTCCTCCTCGGCGCGCTGCCGGGCAAGCAGGATGCTCTTGGCGTTCTGAAGCGCTACCGAGCGGAGCGCCTTGGCTTCTTCACCCGATTCCACTTACGCTACTCCAATCTCTCGCTCCGCCAGCCTCGTCCCATCCACCCTGGCCTTTATCTTCGCGAACGCCTTCTCGCGGCTGGTCGACGTGTCGTCGCTGAAAGGCGAAAAACCGCAGTCGTCCGTCGTCCCCAGGCGATCCGGCGGGATGAACTCCGCCGCCTCCAGAGTGCGCTGCCGCACCTGCTCCGGGGTCTCCACCGCCGGGTCGATCGGAGCCACCACGCCCACGAAAATCACCTGATCAGGCTTCATGTGCTCCCGGATGATCTCAAGCGCCCGCCGGCGATCCCGCTCGCCGGCCAGGGCGATATAAAAACGGCCCACCTTCAGCTCAAAGAGGCTCGGTAGAAGTTCCGCATAGTCCACGTCGGCGCTATGCGTCGAATCGCGGTCGCCTCCGGGGCAGGTGTGGACGCCAATCCGGCGCCGCTGCTCCGGGCTGAAGCGCGACAGCACCAGGTTGTTCAGGTCGATGAAGCTGGAGAGCAGATCGCCGGACGGATCCACCTTCATGGCCAGCCGCCCCTCGGTGAAGTCAACCTGCACGCAGTGCGCCCCCTTGTCCAGGCACCGCCGAACCTCGTTCTCGTGCTCCTGGAGCAGATCCATGATAAACTGCTCCCGCGAATAGCCTTCGATCCCCTCCGCGGGGTACATCAGGCTCAGCGCCGAGGGGGAGATGACCGCCTGCTTGACCGCGACCCCGGAGAACCGCTGGGCGAACTCCAGGTAGCGGTCCGCATGGAACCGATACCGGAACGGCCCCGCCGTCAGCCGCGGCATTCGCCGCGTGTGGCCTGCCGAGAACGGAATCTGAAACCCGTCGGGAGACGTATTCCGGAGACCGTGAACGGGATAGGTCCAGAAATTGTGGTATTTCCGCTGCTCGCCGTCGGTGACCACGGGGGAGCCGGTAGCCTCGAAGAGCTCGACTGTCTCCCGAATAGCCCGCTCGTAGAGAGGATCCAGCGACGGGTCAGCAAAGTCTTTTCCGGACAGGGCCTCAATGAGCCACTGCGGACGCGGGATACTGCCAATTGGCTCTGTCGGGATACCCATAAGACGCTGACGCCAGGACTCGCTGGCAGCATACCTGCTGCCGCGGAAAGGTTGCAACGCCCTTCATGTGGAGCGGGCTCATCACGGGCGGGCGGAGCGTTCGCACGCGCCGCCGCATAAAACTGAAACTCGTGAACTCCGGCACGCCGCAGGATGGGCGTTGGGAAACTCAGCGGGTTTCCTGCCGCGCCCCGCCAGGCTGCTGGTTCTGTGGAGCCGCCTGCATTAACTGCTGCCGCACCGCCTCCAGGACATCCGGCGGCGGGCTTGGGAAGAGCAACTGCGGGTCGACACCCGCGAGCATCGCCTCTTCTGTCAGTTCCTGCCCCTGCTGAAGATAAATGATTGCCCGGATGTTCGGCGGAAGCGAGCGGTAAATGCCCGACCGCGCCGCCAGCGGCACCTGCTGCACGCCGGCAGGTCCGCCGTTGCCGCCGATGAAGCTGGCCAGCGCGTTGACGTGCAGGATGTCCCAGTCCGGCAGCTCCTGGTAAAGCGGATCCATCGGATTTGGATTGAGGCGGCGATACTCGTCATAAATGCGGCGGGCCAGGCGGAACTGCTCCTCGGATCCATTTACGTCCCGATGCACGGCCCGGCTCGTGACGGAGTGCGTTATCAGCCCGACGATCAGGCTCCGAACCACCTGGGGCTGGTCCAGCGTGTCAAAAAGCTGCTGAAGCGCAAAGTCGCTCAGCGGCATCTCGTACTCCGGTGCCGCCTCCGTGCCCTGGAATTTGTCCTGCATGCGCCTATACAGCCGATCCGCCGCCGCTTCGTCGCCGAAGGCGTAGGTCATGGCAATGGCGGTCTCCATCTGGTTGCGGTGCCCCGGGCCGAATTCCTCTTCGACCACGTCGCTGGCGCGGCGGGGGTCGTTAAGCACATCGTTTACGAAGTAGTCGTCGTAGGCGATCCAGAAGTCCCAGAAGGGAAGGTAGCTGATATAGCTGTTGCCCGGCTCGGGAGCGGCCTGATATATGACCTGGCCGCTCTGCGCGATGGTCTGAAGGGCGTTGAGGACGTTGCGCTTTGTGTTGATCTCGTTGTCGAACTGCCGGCCGTCGTCGGTTCCCAAACGCTCCAACCCAAGCTGCGACCAGTACAGCGCATGCGAGGCGGGATGCCGGAAGTCGATCGGTCCGAACCTCTCCACCATGCGGTACATGTCCGCCGGATTCATGTTGATCTCAGGACTCATGATCGCCTTGCGCCGCAGGAAGGCCAGCGTCGCGGCAAGGTCCTCGTCCGTGGCGAAATCCGGCCAGGCGATCTGCGGGGCAAGCCTTACGTCGGGCGGGCGATCAGGATCCAGGGCCAGCGACGGCTCCTCCCGCTCCTCGGCGACCGGGAAAGGAACGTTGAACTTCCGCAGCGTGTGGCGATCAAACTGGTGGCCCTGCTCAAGCATCCAGCGGGCCACGCGCTGGGCTCCTGGGGGCAGCGCCTCCATGCTGTCGGGCGCGTCCACGATCGTCTGAAGGTAGCGCAGGTATTCCTGCCGGTCGCGCGGCGGGATCCCCAGGATGCTGTGCCACATGTCGGCCAGCTCGCGCTTGTAATGCCAGTTCATGTTGTCCATGAACTCGCCGACCTTGTGGAAGTAGATCCATCCCAACTGCTGGTAAAGGGCCAGCGCGTAGGGATTGGCGTCGATCCCGCCGCCGCGCTGCTGCAAAAGGTCGATGCCGCTCTTGACCCACATCCAACGCTCCATCGGCGTGTGCGTCGCCACGCTGATGTTGTACGCCTGGTTCCAGCTCACAAACTCCCAGACCGCCGGATAGCGCGGCTGCAGCTTCGTGATCAGCTTGCCCAGCTCGATGGCCTCGTGGAACTTGCCCTGGTTTTTGAGCGTCTCGGCGCGCTCCCAGAGGAAATTGACCGCCAGCCCACGGAACGTACCCAGCGCCGCCTGATAGATGGCCATCTCCGGCGGCAGGTCGTAAACCGTGTCGCTGACCATCAGGTTCTGTTCCTGCCGCTCTACGTTGATGCGCGGCGTCAGCGCGCCGGCGGCGGCCAGGCCGGCCACGAACACCGCTACGCCCGTCAGGATGATCACAAGATTCTTCATGGTCTCACCCTTGATAGCTCAAACCTGCACCCGCGCCAGCTCCCGCCGGCTGAACAGCCATCCACCCAGCGACAGCGCCACGCCCATCCATACCACGCCGATCCAGAACGTGTGCCCGCCGACCGCGGCGTAGCTGATGTAGCGGCCGTCCACGAGGTGGCTGGCCACGCCGATCTCGCTGTACCGCGAAAGGAAAGACGCGAAAAAGCGCAGTATCGGCAGCAGCGTGTCGTTAAAGGCAATGTCCACCGGCGCCACGTCCGTGTCCGCCACCTGCACCGTCAAAGTGTCCTGCAGCCACTGTCCGCCCGCCGCCAGCATCCAGACGCACAGGCTGAACGTCGCCGCCACCGGGTAGCTCCAGAGCGACCCGGCTGCCACGCCCAGCATCGCCAAGAACGCCAGCCGCACGAGATGCACCAACCCGCCGCGGACGAGGTTGGGGGCAAAGTCCCCCTGCACGTGGTAGATCTGCACCCAGGTGTCGGAGTCGAACTGGATCGTGCGGGTGCGGTCCTGTGAGTCGGAGTAGACGTTGGCGATCTCCAGGATCAGCGTGCCATCGTCGTTCACGTAGCTCGCGGGCAGATCGCGCACCTGCACGCGCTCGATGGTGTAGCGGACCGGCGCCGGCAGGGCCCGTCCGTTCACGCGCACGTCAAACGCGCCCCAGGCGCTGCCGTAGGTGTTCACGCCCTTCACCTGAAAGCGCCATTGAAGCAGCCCAGGCTGGACGTCGATCCCCAGTACGCCGGCGTACGGCGTGATGAACGGCAGCGAAATCTGCGAGGGATCCACGCGCGTCCCCACGTGATCGCTGAGCTGCGCCGCGAGCTGGTCGCGGTTGGCGGCGATGCGCCGCTCCAGCTCCTCGGCGTTGCGTTTCGCCTGCTGCAGCCCCACGAAGAGGTACTTCTTCGTCGTGCCGAACGGAATGCTCATGAACTCGTTCCGCTCCTGGTAGACCAGGTTGTAGAACGTGTCCTCGGGGCCACGCTGGGCAACGAAATCCGGCCGGTCCCGGATCAGGGCTTCCAGCTTCTGCCGCGCTGTCTCCGTGAACGGCACCGGCGGCATCGGCAGCGCCTCGCCACGCGCAATCAGCACATGCTGGTTCACCGCCGCCGCGTCGTTGCCGTCCATCGGGATGTTTGTACCCAGCCAGAACCTGCTGACGCCGTAGATCACGATGATCTGCGCCGCCAGGATCACCGCCATCATGCTGACGACGCCCAGCCACTTGCCCAGCAGGTAAACCCAGCGGCTGATCGGCTTTACAAATACATCCCCTGTCCGCCGCACGTTGATGTCCTGCGACACGCTGTAGGCGGAGAACAGGATCGTCACCGCCCCCAGCAGCAGCGCCAGCGCCATGCTGCTGAACGACAGGAAGCTCTGGATCTGGTAGCGCAGCGGCTGGCGAACATCCAGCGGGGCGGCGCTGGAGCTGTAAGGCCACGCCGCCAGCAACAGCAGCAGCAGGCCCAGCAGCACCACCACCGTCTTGTTGCGCACCGCCTCATCCAGCACCGACCGCGCGATCGCCAGCGGGCCGTAGCCCATCCGCAGCACGAGGCGAAGCAGTCCAATCCCGATAATCGTCAGCCATGCACCGCAATAGACCACCAGCAGCGCCCCCGATATCGCGGAAATCGGCCGGTCTCCCCCCACGAGCCGCGGAAGCCATGTCCCGGGCCAGTCGAACCGCGAGTCGACACTGCCCCGAGCCTCGGCGAAACCCGCGATCAGCAGAACAAAGGCGGATGAAACCACGAGCCCCACCAGCCACCGACTGCTCCGGCGAAGCATGTACAGCGCCCGCCCCAGCATCACCTTCCGCCGCTGGCGGCGCTCGAGAATCTCGCTGAATGCGTGCGTCATGGCTGCTACTTCCGTCCGCCCGTCAGGTCGGTAAGGAATGTCTCGTCAGCGTCCGATTCGGCGGCCGCCGACTCCTCGGCTTCGGTGGGACGCCCGATCGACGCCTGCCCTGCCGGGGGCGACTCGCCCGCCATCTCGCCCAGGA
>JBGTBZ010000055.1:0-2204 GCA_041749155.1 Phycisphaerae bacterium | reverse complement strand
GGCCCGCTCGGGCAGCAGCGAGCATAACCGATGTGTGGCACGGACACAGGCGTTTATCGCGCCCCGAGCTGCACCAGCTCCGGCACGTCTGCCGCCGTCTGTTTGCGGCGGAGCTGGCCGCAGGCGGCGTCGATGTCGCGGCCGCGGCTGCGGCGGACGTGAGTGTTGATGCCGGCATCGCGGAGGATGTTCTGGAAGGCGACGACGGCATCGCTGGCCGGGCGGGTGAACGGCAGGCCCGCCACCTCGTTGTAGCGGATCAGGTTGACGTTCACCCGGAATCCGCCGGTGCGGCAGATGGTGGCCAGGCGCCTGGCGTGCTTCGGCTGGTCGTTCACCCCGGCGAGCAGGATGTACTCGAAGGTGATCTCGCGGCCGGTCTTCTCGAAATAGTACTTGCAGGCCTCCAGGATGTCGTTCAGCTCGAAGTGCTCGGCCCAGGGGATGATCCTGCGGCGTAGTTCTTCCTCGGGCGCGTGCATGGAAAGGGCCAGGTTCAGCGGATGCCCCTCGTCGGCAAGCTGGCGCATCCGCGGGGGGACGCCGACGGTGCTGAGGGTGATGCGCCGCCAGCCCATGTTGAACAGCTCCGGATCGTGTAGCAGGCGGGCGGCCTTGATGGCGTTGTTGTAGTTGGCCAGCGGCTCGCCCATGCCCATGAAGACGAGGTTGGTGATCCGCCCCACCTCGTCGCCCCGCGTCGCCAGCGACTGGTTCAGGGCGTAGACCTGCTGCACGATCCGCCCGGCCGTCAGGTTCTGCTTCAGGCCCGCCACGCCGCTGGCGCAGAAGCGGCAGCCGACCGGGCAGCCGACCTGTGAGCTGACACAGGCGGTTCGACGCGCAGCGTCCGGGATCATGACCGTCTCGGCCTCGGCCCCGTCGGGCCACAGGAGCAGGTGCTTGTGCGTGCCGTCGCGACTGAGTTGGTCGGCCTTGATCTCGGGCAGCGAGAGATCGACCAGCCCCGGAAGCTCCCGCCGTGACGCGGCGGGCAGGTCGGTCATCTGCTCGGGATTCAACACTCCCTTCTGAAACACCCACTTGCGCACCTGCCCCGCCCGGAATCGCGGCCAGCCGGAATCGGCAAGCCGCGTGTCAAGTTCCGAGGGCGTCAGGTCAAAGAGGTTGTCGGAAGCTTGCGACATGCCGGAGTCTCACTTTAGCCGCAGTTCCTACGCCGCTGCGCGGGGTCCAGTTTCGCCGTGTGGCCTGTAGAGCCCCTTTC
The DNA here is from genome assembly GCA_041749155.1 of Phycisphaerae bacterium. GTDB lineage: Bacteria > Planctomycetota > Phycisphaerae > Tepidisphaerales > Tepidisphaeraceae > JAEZED01. The sequence goes on along the minus strand of JBGTBZ010000055.1, from coordinate 976 downwards.
CTATACTCGAGTACGATGAGATTCGGCCCCGCAGGCTCATCTCGCTGCCTCGCTCCCGCGAACAACGGCGCCGGTTCTTCCGGCGTCGCAAATCCTGCCACGCGCGAGGATCGCTCAGACGCCCGCTCCGACGAATCCCTGCTGGAAGGCTATCTCAACGGCGATCTGGGCGCATTCCAGCGCCTTGTCGAGCGCTACCAGCGCGAGCTTTATCACTTTCTGGTCCGCTTCCTCGGCGACCGGGCCGCGGCGGAGGATGTCTTTCAGGAGACCTTCCTGCAGGTACACCAGTCCGGCGCGCAGTTTGATCTGTCGCGCCGGTTCCGGCCGTGGCTGTTCACGATCGCGGCAAACAAGGCGCGCGACCTGATGCGGTCCCAGGCCCGCCGGCCGACCAGCCCGCTCCAGGCGGATATCAGCCCCGGCGAGGGTGAGGGCGGCGGCCAGTTCATCGACCTGATGAGCGCCGACATCCCCGCTCCCGATGAGTCGATGTCGCGCGAGGAGCTCCAGGAGGCGGTGCGGGGCACGGTCATGAACATGCCCGAGCACCTTCGCGAAATCCTGCTGCTTTCCTATTTCCACCAGTTTCCCTACAAGCAGATCGCCGACATCCTGGACATCCCGCTGGGGACGGTGAAGAGCCGGCTGCACGCGGCGGTCGCGACCTTCGCTGAGCGGTGGAAGCAGAAGGCCAGCGACTTTGGCGACGGCCCAGCCCGGCCAGGCGGTCGCGACGGCGCGGAGGAGGCATTGGAGGCCGGGCGTCCGGCACCGTCGAGTATGAGCGGGCCCCGCAAGCGTTCCCGGGTTCGCGGGGACCGATAACGGAATCCGAACAGGAAAATTTCTTCCAAACCGAACGGCCCGGGCGGGGGGACGTAGCAATGGCGCCGACGGACGTTTGCCGTCGTCGCCCGGATCCGGCCGCCCGGCCTCGCAGGCCAGCCGGATACACCCCGCCGTGTCGCGGGCC
>JBGTBZ010000054.1:0-3007 GCA_041749155.1 Phycisphaerae bacterium | reverse complement strand
CGTTCGACGCGATGGCGTTGATGCAGCGGCTGGGCATGAAGCCGCGCTTCGAGCTCCCCCCGCCGCCGCGGCTGGCGACGGCGCGCCTCGAGCTTGGCGAAAAGGGGAGCGAACAGGCGGTGAAGAAGGTGAGCAAGAAGCGGATCGCCGCGAGCAAGAAGATGGAGTAGCCGGAGCACGCACCGGCTCGAGATGCCCCGTGATGCCCGATTCATTGCGGTCCAACATCGAACGCGCCGTCGCCGACGATCGATTGCTCGTCAGCGACCATGCCCGAAGGCGCCTTCGCGAAAGGCGCATTCTGCTGTGGCAAGTCACCAGCGGCCTTTCAGAGGGTAAACTTCAAGCGGAGCGGGCCGATGCCCGGCCCCATCCGGCGATCGAAGTCGAGCAGGTTCTTCCGGATGGCAAGCCGGTGAAAGTCATCTGGTCATATGACCCGGGCGAGTCGGAAGCCCGCTTGGTTACCGTCCACTACCTCGACAGGTGATATCATGAAAGGAAAACGCATCAAGAAGGAGGAGTGGATCCACGGATCGACGGTCGTCCTCCGCCTCGAGGTGGATGCCATCCGGCCCGACGACGACCCTGATCAGGCTTACTTCGACGTCGCGACCGTCCGTCTCCTGGAGCGCCTTCAGCAGCTCGCTGATGAAGGAAACGTGTCCGAGCTGTCAAAACATGGCGCCGTATATGTCCGCCAGTCGGCTTGACTCCTCACCATGACCGCAGTTTCACCCAGCGCGGAGAGTAGCGACAGGAACTTCAAGCGCGTTCGCCCTTCGGCAGCCTTTCTGCTCGTGTGTGGTGCTGCGGTTGTACTCTTGAGCATGCTCGCACAGGCAGAGCGGGCCACAGTTCAGATCACTTCCTACAGCAAGCTACGCGAGATGCAGTCCACCGGCCTCATCAGCGTCCCGGCAGGCGAAGGGTTGTCATTCACGAGGCCGAAGGGCGACCTGGCGACGCTGCACGGTGACCTGTTTCCAACCGGTGCCCGGCTGTTCTTCCAAGCGCTGACGGTGCTCGGAGCCGCCATCGCCGTGGCATCGGGGTTGATCCTCTTCCTCACGCGCAGCCGCAAAATCTCGCCAGCTATACCAGCCGCTCGCTGAGCCTCGACTCACAGCCGCCGAACGCCGATCTGGGGCGCGTACCCGGAACCGTGTAGTTCGCTCCAGGGCACCCGCCGGTGCACGTACGCGATCACCCCCGGAGCGATGCGTTGTCGATCACAAAGCGGTACTTCACATCGCTCTTCAGCATCCGCTCGTAGGCCTCGTTGATCCTCTGGATCGGGATCAGCTCGATGTCCGCCACGATTTTGTGCTCGGCGCAGAAGTCGAGCATCTCCTGGGTTTCGCGGATGCCACCGATCAGCGAGCCGGAGAGGCTGCGGCGGGCGAAGATCAGGCCGAAGGCGTTCAGGCCGGGATGCGGGCGGTCCGGGGCGCCGACCAGGCACATCGTGCCGTCGCGGCGCAGCGCGTTGATGAACGGATTGAGATCGTGCGGGGCGGCGACGGTGTTCACGATGAAGTTCAGGGAGTTCGCCTGCTGCTGCATCGCGGTCTCGTCGCGCGAGATGACGACGTTGCTCGCGCCCAGGCGCCGCGCATCTTCCGCCTTGTCCGGCGACGTCGTGAAGAGCGTCACCTCCGCCCCCATCGCCTTCGCCAGCTTCACCGCCATGTGTCCCAAGCCGCCGAGGCCGACCACGCCCACGCGGCTGCCCTTGCCTACGCCCCAGTGGCGCAGCGGCGAGTAGGTGGTGATCCCGGCACAAAGCAGCGGCGCAGCGCCCGCCGGGTCCAGCGACGACGGCACCCGCAGCACGAAGTCGTGGTCCGCCACCAGGCTCGTCGAGTATCCGCCGAACGTGTGCCCGCCGGTGTGCTTGTCGGCGCCGTTGTAGGTGAAGGTGGAGCCCTTCTCGCAGTAGTTTTCCAGCCCCTCGCGACACGACCCGCACTCGCGGCACGAGTCCACCAGGCACCCCACCGCCGCGATGTCGCCGGGCTTGAAGTTCTTGACCTGGCCGCCGACGGCGGTGACGCGGCCGACGATCTCGTGGCCGGGAACGCAGGGATAGAGCGTGAAGCCCCATTCATTGCGGGCGAAGTGCAGGTCGGTGTGGCAGACGCCGCAGAAGAGGATGTCCATCTGCACATCGCGCGGCCCGGGGTCGCGGCGTGTGAAGTCGAACGGGGCCAGCGGCGTCGTGGCGGATTGTGCGGCGTATGCGAGAGTCTTGGGCATAATGCTGATCGTAGCGAATCCCAGCCTCGTTGCGACTGGCGATCAGACGCGCTCGGCCCGGATCTGGGGCGAATAACCCTCGATTCGCAGGGCCTGGGCCGCATCGCCTTCAACATCAAAGATGATCCGCACGCTGGCCGCCCCCGACGGCGTAAAGGTGTGATCGCCGACGAACGTCATCCCGCGGGCCGCGCCGCCCGGCCGCTCGATGAAGAGCGAGCCGCGGCGATCGAGCACGACCAGGCGATCGGCCTCGCCCGCGCCGAAGCGGTATTCGCCGAGATAGATCGTCTTCGCCGCCTCGTCCAGCGCCACCGACGGTGAACGCTCATCCGCCCCGCCGACGCTTTCGAGGTACTCGACGACGCTGGCGGCCTCATCGCCGCCGGCTTTCGCGTGCGAAAGGAGGGTGATGCCGTGCGGGCCGGGGATTTTCTGAATGCCGGGCATGGCCTCGATGTAGGCGCGCACAACATCGACATGTCCGAGCATGGCGAATGTGAAGAGGTCCGGCCGGGCCCCGTGCTGGATGAGAAACTCGGCGATCGGCCGGTTGCCGACATGAGAGGCGGCGCCAATGGCGGTCTCCCAGTCGCCAAAGCCCCAGTCCCAGGCGGCCTTTGCCAGCTCTGGCTGGGCCTCGACGAGCTTGCGCAGCTCCTCGAAGTTCCCGTGCGAGACGCCCACCGTCTGGCGAACCAGCTCAGGATCCTGACTCGGGAAACCGGGGTGGGCCGCGGGTTTCTCC
>JBGTBZ010000053.1:0-8635 GCA_041749155.1 Phycisphaerae bacterium | reverse complement strand
CGCGGCACACTCGCCCGCTTCTTCGACTACTCGATCGTCCCCGTCTCCTGGCGGCAGCTTCAGCCCGAAGAGGACCGCTTCGAAACCGAGGCCGCGGACTCGACGATCGAGTTCCTGGCCCGCAACCGCGTGCCCATCATCGCCGGACCCCTGGTCGACCTCTCCGAAGGCGAGGTGCCCGAGTGGCTTTTCATCTACGAGCACGACTTCGAGGCCTTGCGCGACCTGGCCTTCGACTACGTCCGCAGCGTCGTCACCCGCTACCGCCGCGTCGTTCGCGTCTGGAACGTCGTAGCGGGCCTGCACGCCGGCAACGGCTTTGGCCTCTCCTTTGAGCAGATTATTGAGCTGACCCGGCTCCTGGTCGGCCAGGTCAAAAGCGTCAACCCCCAGGCAAAGACGCTCGTCACCATCCGCATGCCCTACGGCGAGTATCTCGCCACCAGCGGCAGCGCCGAGTCACCCGGCGTCTCCCCGCAGCTCTACGCCGAGATGATCTCCCAGAGCGGCGTCGACTGCGACGGCTTCGGCATCGAGATCGAGACCGGCCTCCCCCGCCGCGGGCTGTTCTGTCGCGACCTGTTCCAGATCAGCGCCATGCTGGAACGGTTTTCGACCCTTGGCAAGCCCGTTTTCGTTACAACCGTCGCCTGCCCCGACCGGTGGCAGGCCCCCGGCGGACTGAATCCCGGCGACGGCGGGCGCTGGCACGACAAGTGGACCCCCCACCTGCAGGCAAAGTGGCTGCGGGCGGTGTACCGCGTCGCTCTTTCCAAGCCTTACGTGGAAAACGTCGCCTGGTCGGACCTGTCGGACTTCGAAGCCAGGAGTACGCTGCTCCCGGGCAGCGGGCTGCTCGACGACATGCTCCGCCCCAAGCCCGCCTTCGAAGCCCTGCAGGATCTTCGAAAGACTTTCCGCCCGCCACAGCCCGCCACATCCCCAGCGGGCACCAACACCGCCACTGCGGCCGCCCACCCCGGACCGCTCACGCCCCCCGTGCCGCCAACGACATCCGCGGCAGAACCCGCGCAGGGCGCTTCTCCGGCCGGGAGATAGGAGGCTCTCATTGGAATGGCCCCGTGACAGCGAGCCGGCGACCACCGCCAACTTGCGCCCCGATGGCCGGCGGTGGATCTGGACCCTCATCCAGCTCCGTGTCCTGGCCGTTGCCTGCCTGCTGGTTGCCGCCTGCTTCGCCGGCGGCCTGTTGCGCCGGCCCACGGTCATCATGGATCCGCCCGCGCCCAACGAGGCCCTTTACGACGACCTGCGCAGCCGACTCGATCCCAATACCGCCTCCGCCGCCGAGTTGGCGGTCCTGCCGGGCATCGGCCCCGCCAAGGCGCAGGCGATTATCGACTACCGCGAGGCCCACGGCCCGCGCCCCTTCCTGGACCCCATCGACCTCACCCGCGTCCGCGGGATCGGCGAGGTCACCGCCTTCAAGCTCGCGCCATACCTTTTCTTTCCAAGCCACGAGTAGCCACGTTCAACCGACGACCGGCCGGCCGAAGCCGAGGATCGAACCCGCCTCCGTCTGCACGGACAGCGCCAGCGCCACCATCACACCCACGGCGAACACCGTGATCGCCACCGTGCCCATCAGCCCCTCCATCAGGTCCACGCCGAACATCCCCGCCACCATGAGATAGGCCAGGATCAGGATGCAAGGCACGCCCTGGATCATCCCGATCAGGTCTCCCGGCACCTTGTCGAAGCTCGAGCAGAAGTTGGCGACGGCGCACATCAGCAGCGCCGTGCTCGTCACCTTCAGGATCGCCCGGCCCACCTTGTCGATATCGATCTCGATGAACATCGCGCTCACGAACACGCCACCCGCCACCGCGATCGAGACGACCACCCACTCCAGCGTGACAAGCCCCAGTGACTCCCACAACGCGACCGATTCGTAGCGTCCCGCGTGCTCGATCGCCTGCCACAGGCGCCAACCGGCGCCCAGCCCAAGGACAACCAGCGGCAATACCCAGTTATGAACTACCGTCAGCTCCTCTTCCTCCGTCGCCGCCCGACGCGAGACGCGATGAGCCAGCATCGCATATCCGCCGCGCGCGCCCGCCCGCTCCACCGCCGCCACCGTCGCCCCTTCGGCAGCAGCCTCGGCCTTGAACACGCTCTGGCAGTGTTTGCAGCGAATACTCCGGCCCGCCAACTCGGGCTTCCAGCGGTACCTGGCTCCGCACTTCGGACAGGCCACGTCGCCCCCCGGGGCAGGGCCTGGAACACTCCCCGGCTTGTTGCGCGCGGTCGTCAAGGATGCCTCCCTCACCTAACACGTGTCACAGCCGAAAGCGGCCCGCGACAGATTGGTCCCGCGGCGTTAGACTAATGCCGGTTCAACCCCGTTCCAAGAGCCGCCACTCGACCAGGCTCGCTTCCCATGGACCGCGATGAGCGATCCGACCGACTCCAGCGAAAGCCCGTTACGCAACCCCCCAGGTGCCCGCCGCCGTGGTCGGCGGCCTCGATCTGTCCCTGTCGGAGAGCCCGGGGAGCCCGATCTGCTTCCAGTGGCCCCCGCCCCCGCCACGCCATCTAAGCGACCACTGGCGGCGCCGCCCCCGGCCCCGCCCCCGGCCGCTAAACAGGAAAAGACCGACCGCAAGCCGTCTCGGGGCAAGGTCTGCCCGCATTGCGGCAAGTACCACGACATCACTGACCGCCCTGTCGGCAGCGCCTTCGAGTGCAAGTGCGGGGCGGAGCTCATCGTCCCCCCCGTTCGCGAGAACCCCATAACCCGGCCGGCGGAGGTCACGCTGCGGGTACGCGAGCTTCAGACCCGGCACCGGCTGTCGATGGTGGCCATGATCGTCGGCTACCTCTTCACCATCCTGCTGCTCTCGGCCACCCTCTACCTCCTCGTTACCGAGCGCCAGTACATCAGCGGCACCTGTGCCGGCATCGCCGCCATCGCCTTCCTGGTTGTCGGTGTCATTGGCACCAACGAATGGCGCCGCACCAGCGCCGAGCTGGCCGCTGAGAGAGTGGACGAGCGGCATTAAATGGTCACTATCCCGCCGCCGGCTGCTTTCGAGCGCCCGGCCGGGGGATGTACTCCAGCCCGCTCCAGAGCGTCACGATCACCGTCCCCCACACCGCCACGTCGCGCAGATATCGCAAGGACACCTCGACCCAGTGCCCGCGCTCGGCGAACGCCAGCACGAAAACGTAGAACAGCACGACGGGAATCGCCACGCTCTGAAAGATCATCTTCAGCTTCCCGCTCCACTTGGCCCCAAAGGCCTGCCCGGTGCTCTCGTAGACGCCCCGGATCGTCGTCACCAGCAGCTCCCGGCCCAGCAGCAGCACCACGACTACCGGACCTACGCCGGTCAGCGATCGCAGCCCGTCCGCCGACGCCGCGTCGGGCACGATGAACACTTCCGATGCGAAGAAGATGAACGTCCCCAGCACCAGAATCTTGTCGCAGAACGGGTCAACGATTCGCCCGAAGACGCTGGTGACACCCCACTTGCGCGCCAGGTATCCGTCCGCCCAGTCGGTCGCCGCCGCCAGGCCGTACACCCAGCCCGCGGCAAACAGCCACCACGCGTTTTCCGCATTTCCGTGGCGGTACAGCAGCAACATCGCGAAGAAAACGCCCGCCAGGGCCAGCCGCGCGATGGTGATCGCGTTCGGCAGGCGACGGCGGAGTTCGGGGCGTTGCAGCAGCATGACGAATCGGCGCCCGCCGATGCGATGGGGGCGGCGCGATCATAACGGCTTGCTCTGCAGCCATCACATTTGCGTCGCTACCATCGCGCGTGAGTCAGCCGAAGCAGCCCGATCAGGACCGTTTTCAGGCCGATATCCCCGTCCGCACGCGCCACCTGCGCGACGAGCAGGATGCACCGGACTACATCGCTCCCCTGGCCGCGGTCGCGGTGATCGTCGCCTTGCTTGGCACCACCTGCCTGCCTCTCTACACCGTCGCCAGCATGATCGCGATCGGGGACACGGCCCTTCCGGCGCCCCAGGACACCCCCGCCGCGCAACCGGCCGAAGCGCCGCACGTGCCCGTGGTCACCCTCGCATTTGTCATAGTCTTCTTCCTGATCGCGGTGGTCGGCATCGTCGGCGGGCTCGCCACCATCTTTCGCCGCAACTGGGGCCGGCGGCTGCTCCTGGCATACGCGGGGCTCGTCCTGGTCTACCTGATCACCGCCGTCTATCTGCGGATGCGCTTCGGAATCGAGGGATTGACCGCCACCGCCCCGACCGCCAGCGCCCTGTCACTGCACCTCACCTGCACCCTGGGCGTCCTTCTGCTGGTCGCGGTGCTGATGGTGGTCATCCTGCGCTACTTCACTCAGCCGCACATCGCCAGGCGTTTCCGCTGACCGCCAGGCCGCCGACTGGTACGGCATTTGCCCATGCCAGGCTATGAACAAGGATCCCCAAGCCTTCCCCCGCCGTCGCGGCGCCGTCGGCAAGGCCCTGCTCGTCTGGCTCTTCAGCGGCAGCCTGGGCCTTGCCGTGCTCGCCCTGCTCTTCTTCGGTGTGATCGGCTGCTGAGGCCGTCCCTTTACCGCGCGAGCACGGCCAGCTCCCGCCGAGCCTTGCGCGGCACGGCGGCGATCTGGTCGTAGTGCTGGTAGTCCGAGATTGTGACATCCAGGATCTGCCCCGCGTGCAGCGGCTCGTGCGACGACACGTAAGTCACGCTGTCGATCTCGGGCGCCTGACGGCGCGAGCGCGCGATATATGTGTCAGCCTGGTCATGGGGTCTCTCGATCAAGACTTCAATGCTCTGGCCGATGCGCCCGGCGTTGCGCGCGAACACCACCTGCTGCTGCGCGAGCATCAACTCCTCCAGACGCCCCTGCTTCAGCTCTTCGGGGACCTGCCCAGCCATCCGCCCCATCGGCGTCCCCGGCTCTGCCGAATAGGCAAAGACGCCCAGGTGCTCGAACCATCCCTCGCGCACGAACTCCACCAGCTCGGCATGCTCTGAGTCGGTCTCCCCCGGGCTGCCGGCGATGAGGGTCGTGCGCAGGGCGATCCCCGGAATGCGCTGCCGCAACTTGCCGAGCAGCTCGAGCGTCTGGGCCTTGCTCACCTTCCGCTTCATGCGCGAAAGCACCGCGTCGGAGATGTGCTGCAGCGGCATGTCCACGTACTTCAGCACGCGCCCGCAGCCTGCCAGGGCGTCGATCATCTCATCCGTGAAGCAGCTCGGGTACGCGTACATCAGCCGTATCCACGCTACATCGCGGGCAAGCTCGCGGTCCAGCCTCCGCAGCAATCCCGCTAGCCCAGGCGCGTACCCGATGTCTGTCCCGTAGCTGGTCGTATCCTGCCCGATCAGCAGGATCTCCACCGCCCCGTCCGCCGAAAGCTCCCGCGCCTCAGCCAGGATCTGCTCCACCGGCTTGCTGCGCATGGGCCCGCGAATGGACGGGATCGTGCAGAAGGCGCAGCCCTGGTTGCACCCCTCGCTTATGCGCAGGTAGGCAAAATGCCTCGGCGTAAGCCGGAAGCGCCCCCGATCATCCTCGAACAACGGGAGGCGTCTGCCCCGCTTACCCAGCGCCTGCTTACGCAGGATCCGCGCGGCCTGCGACTCATCTCCCGGCGCAAAGTCCCCATCCCGCGCCGACTCCGACACGTCAACCGGCGCAATCTGCCCCATGCCCACGGACTCCAGTCCCTGGGTCCGGCCCGCCCCCGACAACTCATGGTACTTGCCGAGGAAATGCCCATGCCCCGCGCGCGGATTACAGGCCCCCCGCACCGCTTCCACGATGCGATCCCGGTCAAAAACTCCCACCAGCCGGTCGATTCCCGGCGCCTCGGCAAGCAGCTTCGTCTTATGCCGCTGCACCAGGCACCCCGCCACCACCACCCGCTTCACGCGGCCCGACGTCTTCAGGCGAATCGCCTCGTGAATCTCCGCCATGGATTCCTGCTTGCTGGCCTCCAGGAAGCCGCAGGTATTGATCACCACGGCATCCGCGTCCGCGGGATCGGGAGTGACCGCAATCCCGTCACTGGCGAGCAAGCCGAGCATTCGCTCGGAATCGACCAGGTTCTTGGCGCACCCTAAGCTGATGAAGGCCACACTCTGGACATCCGAATCAGCGGTATCGGGGCGGAAAGTCATGCGAAGCAGGGATGATACGTCGTTCTGGCGCAGCGGTTTCGCCGCCCCTGTTTACCAGCAATTGAACAAAAGCTAGTCATATGGCTATGCTTAAATATGCTGTAAATACTTTGTGAATAACCGCTTATGGGCTGGCATTGCGAGGCGGGGCTCGCTCTGCTACGATCCGGAGCCCTATGGCGACCCGTGTGCCTTCGCGAAAAGTCCGCTCAAGCAAGGCGCCGCCGTCCTCTGGCAAGCCCCTTCGCAAGGCCGTTTCCAAGGCCGCAAAGCCCAAGGCCGCGAGCAAGGGGTCCGAGCTGAAGGCCGTCACCGAGTCCCCCATCAACACGTTCAACCGTGCCGTGGGCTTCCTCGACACGCTTTCCAACTTCGAGAGCCTCCGAATCGTCCGTTATACGCCCGAGAATTTCAATCTCGAGCGCATGCGGACCCTTTGCCGCCGCCTCGGGAACCCGCAGAACAAGTTTCCCTCCGTCCACGTCGCCGGCACAAAGGGCAAGGGCAGCACCTGCGCCATGATCGCCAGCATGCTGCGGGCCGCCGGCTACCGCGTCGGGCTCTACTCCAGCCCGCACCTCGTGGACGTGCGCGAGCGATTGCGCATCCTCCAGCCGGGACAGGACATACACGTCCTGCCGCAGGGGGAGATGATCTCTCAGGCAGAGTTTGCCAGGCTTACCAAGCGCGTCGAGCCCATCGTCTCCAGTTCGCGCCGTCGCCCCACCTGGTTCGACACCCTGACCGCCATCGCCTTCTCCTGGTTTGCCCAGGACGAGGTGGACATCGCCGTGATCGAGACTGGCCTGGGCGGCCGGCTCGACTCGACCAACATCATCGAGCCGGAAGTAACCGCTATTACCAGCATCAGCATCGACCACACCCGCCAGCTCGGGTCCACGCTCCCCAAGATCGCGGCGGAAAAGGCCGGGATCTTGAAGCCCGGCGTCGCGGCGGTCTCCTGCGAACAGGATCCGGAGGTGGAGTCGGTCCTGCGTCGGGTGGCGCAGCAGAACGGCACGAGCCTGCTGATCCTGGGCAAGGACATCGATTTTTCGACCCGTTTCGAGGCCAGCCGCATGCTGGGCCGGCACAACCGCATCTGCTTCAATACCGATCGGAGCAGCTTTGACCACCTTGGAGTGCCCCTGCTCGGCGAGCATCAGGCCATCAACTGCGGCGTGGCCCTGGCGGTGCTCGACCAGCTCAAGCGGCGCGGGTTCGACGCGATCAACGAAGAAGCGTGCACCGCTGGCCTGGCCGGCTTGAGCCTCGAGGGCCGCATGGAAACGCTCCGCGAGGAGCCGACGGTCGTAGTGGACGCCGCCCACAACGCCGCCAGCGTCGAGGCCCTGCTTCGCGGTCTGGGGCAGCACTTCACCTACGACTCGACGGTAATCATCTTCGGCTGCTGCAGCGACAAGGACATCTCTGGGATGCTGACGCGGCTCGTGGGAGGCGCCGACAAGATCATCTTCACCCGCGTAGATTCGATCCGCTCCGCGGAGCCGCGCGACCTTGCGCAGCTCTACACAGAACGTTTCGGCAAGATGGCCCAGGTGGCCGAATCGCTCCCCGAGGCCCTTCAGATCGCCAAGCGCGCCAGCACCCCGGATGATCTGATCTGCATTCTCGGCAGCTTCTACCTCGTCGGGCAGGCCAAGAAGCTCTTCGCGAAGCGCGCCGGCAAGCCCCCGCAGCGCGTCGCCCCTTCTCATCAGAGAGCCCGCGCCGCCGCCAGGTACGCCTCATAGTTCTGCCGCATCTCCCTCAGCGAATCGCCGCCGAACTTGCTCACCATGGCGGCGGCGATCTCGAAAGCCACCACGTTCTCCAGGATCACGCTGGCCGCCGCGACGGCGGCGATGTCGGATCGCTCCCAGCCCGCCTCGGTGGGCTGCTTCGTGTTGAGATCGACGCTGCGCAGCGGCTGGCCCAGGGTGCTGATCGGCTTCATGGCAGCCCGGATGACGACGGGCTGGCCGTTGGTCATCCCCCCTTCCAGTCCCCCGGCGTTGTTGCTGCTGCGCGTAAAGCCGAGCCACGGCGCATGGCTTTGACCGGCCTCGTAGAAGATCTCATCGTGCACCTCGCTTCCGCGACGACGCGATGCCTCGAAACCGAGGCCGATTTCCATGCCCTTGATCGCCTGTATGCCCATGACCGCCGCCGCGAGGCGCGAGTCGAGCTTGTCGAACCAGTTCACGCAGCTCCCCAAGCCTATCGGGCATCCGAAGACATGGCACTCCACGACCCCGCCGGCGGTGTCCTTCGCCTCCTTCTGCTCGCGGATGAACTGTCGCATCGCCTCCGAAGCCGCCTCGTCCGGGCAGTAAACGTCACTGGCCTCGCGCGCCGCCAGCCGCTGGCGCCAATTCCCGGGCGTCACGTCAAACTGTCCGGTCGCCGGACCGACCGAACGAACGAAACCGAACGATTCGATCCCGAACTCCCGCAGCAGGCATCTTGCCAACGCCCCCGCCGCCGTCCGGGCCGCCGTCTCGCGGGCGC
>JBGTBZ010000052.1:0-6321 GCA_041749155.1 Phycisphaerae bacterium | reverse complement strand
GACGATCGGCACGCCGCGGTCCCGCGCCACGCGGCGGTAGACGCGGCTGACCATGTGCAGGGCCACCGGCTTGATCGCCGGGCCGGAAAGCCCGCCCGTCACGTTCGCCAGCCGCGGCTTGCGCTTGTAGACGTCCACGGTCATCGCGGTGAACGTGTTGATGAGCGTCAGCACATCCGCCCCGCCGTCGCAGGCGGCCTCGGCCATCTCGGTGATGTCCGCGACGTTGGGCGAGAGCTTCACCATCAGCGGCTTGGTCGGCAGTACATCCTTGCAGGCGCGGGTCAGCTCGCGCAGCAGCTTGCAGTCGGTGCCGAAGGTCAGGCCATCCTTCACGTTGGGGCAGGAGACATTCAGCTCCACGCCCGCGACCGCCTCGAAGCCCTCCATCGCGCGGCAGACCTCGATGTAGTCGTCCATGCTGTGCCCCGCCACGTTCACGAACATCGGGCAGGGCATCTTCTCAATGAGCGGCAGCTTTTCGGTCCGGAAGCGATCGAGCCCGACATTCGCCAGGCCGATGGCATTGAGCATCCCGCTGCGCGTCTCGACGATCCGCGCCGGCTCGTTGCCTGGTCGCTCCTCCCGCGTGATGCTCTTGGTGACGAACCCGCCGAGCTGCGAAAGGTCCATGAAGTCGGCGTATTCCGGCCCGTACCCGCAGCAGCCGCTGCAGGTCATGGTCGGATTGGCCAGCTTCACGCCCGCCAGGTCGATCGAGAGATCGACGCCGGTGGAGGGAGTGCTTGCAGCGGTCTTGGCGGTGGCGGTCGTCATGTGCTCCTTGAGTTTATCACGCCCGCCATCAACTCGCGGACGCGGGTTAGTTCGTATTCGCTGATGGAGTGCGGCCGGCCGGGGAAGCGCAGCAGCTCGACCTCGCCGCCCAGCTCGCTCATCAGGTCCGCCGTCTCCTGTACGCGCTGCCAAGGGACGTGCGGGTCCGGGTCGCCGCTGGCGATCAGGATTGGGCAGCCGGCGAAGCTCCCCTGATACTGCGCGCGCGGCGTGATCTCCCGGCCGATCAGCCCGCCCGTCAGGACGAAAAGCGCCGCATAGCGCCGCAAATTGCGATATGCGAACTCCGCCGCCAGGCAGGCGCCCTGGGAGAAGCCCAGGATCATCACCCTCTCGTGCCGAACGCCGGCGGAGAGAGCCTGGTCCACGACCGCACCCACTTTCGACAGGGCCGAGCTGAGGTAGGGCTCGTTCTGCTCCCACGGGGCCAGGAAGCTGTGCGGGTACCAGGTTCGCCCCGCCGCTTGCGGGGCAAGATAGGCGACATCGGGCACCGAAAGCTCCTCCGTCAGCTCGAGCATCGCCCAGGCCTCGCTGCCGCGGCCGTGCAGGAGGATCATGGCGGCTTCCGCCTCCGCGGGCGGCGGGCCGGTGGTCTCCACGGGCAGCGTTTCATGCGGCGACATCATGGCGGCGTCTGGAGTGGCGGCAGCACCTGCTCGATTTGCGCCCGGTGCTGCTCGTACCACGGTGGGATCTTCAGCGACTGCCCGAGCGCCTCAAGGGGCTCGTCGATCGCCATGCCCGGGCCATCCGTCGCGAACTCGAAGAGCACTCCGCCAAGTTCGCGGAAGTAGACGGAGCGGAAGTAGTGTCGTTCCTGCACGGCGGTCGACCGCTGGCCGGCGGAGCGCAGAGCGTCGATCCACGCAAGCTGCTGGGCGTCATCGGGAACCCGAAAGGCGATGTGATGAACGCTGCCCGCGGCGGTGTGTCCTGGCGGCGATTCCGGCTCGCTAAGAAGATCGACACGCCTGCCGAGATCAGCCGCATCGCCCGCGGAGACCAGCCGCTCAACCCCGCCGTTCTCGCCAAGCGACTTGTAACCCATAGTCTCGCTGAGAAGCCGCCGCGTCGCCGCGGGGTCGCGAAGGCTAAGCGTAACCCCGAAGAATCCACGGATCGCCATGTCGGCGGAGACGCCGCCGCTGGTCCAGGGTTCTACCGCATGAGCTTCCTCGTGTTCGACGAGGTCGATGAGCAGGTCGTCCGGATCGTGCACGCGCAGGGCGCGCTCGCCGAAGTGTTCGGCGGGCTCGTCATACTGCACCTGCAGGTCCCGTAGCCGCTTCTTCCAGGCGTCGATGGAACCCGGGGGCACCAGGAACGATGTTGCCTGCGTCTCGCCATTCCCTCGCGTACCTCGGCGTGCGCCGGGCCAGGGGAAGAAGGTCATGATGGTGCCGGGCGATCCGCGCTCGTCGCCGAAATAGAGGTGATAGGTCCCGGGGTCGTCGAAGTTGACGGTCTTCTTGACGAGACGCAGGCCCAGCGTCCGGACGTAAAAGTCGTGATTCGCCTGGGCATCCGAGGCGATGGCGGTGACGTGATGCAGCCCGCGGATGGGAAAGAGCGCTGGCCGATCGGTCATGGAGGCTCCTTGGGGTGAGTCTACGCCCCCGGAAGTACGTTTCGCGGTGCGCATTTCGAGCGCCTTGCGCGCACCAGGTGCGGCTGGCGGGCCTCAAAACACGAAAAATGTCCAAATGTCGTGGTCTCGCGCGGTGCGCTTTTTGGCACGCCCGGCAGCACCGCGGCGTGGCACGGCGTGCCCGGGCCCGGTATTGTCGCGGCATGTCCAGCAGGAGCATTGGCCTCGGCAAGCGGCTGCACCGCTACGTGGTGGAAGTCGGGACGCGGGAGGACGAGCTGTTGCGCCGACTGCGCCAGGAGACGATGGAGGCCACCGGAGCCGACGCGGACATGCAGATCTCGCCGGAGCAGGGAGCGTTCATGGGCGTGCTGGCGAAGCTGCTGGGAGTGCGGAAGGCGGTGGAGGTGGGCACATTCACGGGCTACAGCTCGATTTGCGTCGCACGCTCGCTGCCGCCGGAGGGGAAGATCGTGTGCATAGACACGAGCGACAAATGGACGCAAATCGCGCGGCGGTTCTGGCACGAGGCCGGCGTGGAGGGGCAGGCGGAGCTTCGGCTGGGAGACGGTTTGGACCACCTGGACCGGATGCTGGCTTCGGGGGAGGCCGGGACATTCGACATGGCGTTTCACGACGCCGACAAGGCGCGGGTGATGGAATACGTGGAGCGATTCCTGCGGCTGCTGCGGCCCGGCGGCGTGCTGCTGGTGGACAATGCCCTGCGTGACGGGGACGTTGCGCGGCCGAAGCGGGTGGCGAAGGACGAGGGAACGGGCGCATTAAATGCTATGAACCGGGCGTTGCGATCGGATGATCGGGTGGACTGGTGCCTTTTGCCGGTCGGCGACGGCCTGGCGATGGGCCGGAAGCGGTGAGGGTGGCGGACGCCGGAGCGGCAGCTGCGTAAAGTGAAGCGGGCGGAGTGGCCTTGAGTTTTCAAGAAACCCCAGGAATTGGAGGGAACATGTCACTTCAACTTGGCGACGACGCCCCAAACTTCACGGCGGAGACGACTGAAGGAACGATCAACTTTCACGAGTGGCTTGGCGACTCGTGGGGGATCTTCTTTTCGCACCCCGCGGACTACACGCCGGTCTGCACGACGGAGCTGGGTCAGGCCGCGAAAATGAAGAAGGAATTCCAGAGGCGCAACGTGAAGATGATCGCGATCAGCGTGGATCCGCTGGACAAGCACCGCGGCTGGGTGAACGACATCAACGAGACGCAGAACTGCATCGTGAACTACCCGCTCATCGCGGACCCGGACAGGAAGGTCGCGCAGATGTACGGGATGATCCATCCCAACGCCAGCGAGACCGCCACGGTTCGCAGTGTGTTCATCATCGGGCCGGACAAGAAGATCAAGCTGACGCTCACCTACCCCGCCGCCACCGGGCGGAACTTCGCGGAGCTGCTGCGGGTGATCGACTCGCTGCAGAGGACCGCCAAGCACAAGCTGGCGACGCCGGTGAACTGGCAGCCGGGCGAGGAGATGATCATCGTCCCGGCGGTGAGCGACGCGGACGCGAAGCAGATGTTCGGCCAGTTCCGGGCGGTAAAGCCGTATCTGCGTTACGTGCCGGCGTCGGTCGTGCAGGGCGGCATCGGGCCGGCAGCGACCTGAGATCGTTTCTGCGGCCCTTCACGCGGAGGCATGCCATGCAACCCAGGAAAATCGATCCGCACGACCTTGAGCAGCTTCGGGCGTCAAAGGCGGGCGTGGTGCTGATGGATGTGCGCACGCCCGCGGAGTTCAATGAGCTTCGCGCCGCGGGTGCGCGGCTGATGCCGCTGGACCGGCTGGACGTGGAGGTTGTACGCGCCGCAAGCAGCGTTGATGAGCCTGTCTACGTGCTCTGCCGAACGGGCGGCCGGGCGGAGACCGCGGCCCAGAAGCTGTGCGCTGCAGGAGTGGATGCGGTGGTGGTGGAGGGCGGGACCCTGGCGTGGGAGGCAGCGGGGTTGCCGGTGAAGCGCGGCCGGAAAGTCATGAGCGTGGAGCGGCAAGTGCGTATAGGTGCCGGCTCGCTGGTGCTGATCGGCGTGCTGCTGGGGTGGCTGGTGTACCCGGCCTTCTTTGTTCTGAGCGGCTTTGTCGGCGCCGGGCTTGTGTTCGCCGGCGTAAGTGGCTTTTGCGGCATGGCTTACGTGCTGGGGCGGATGCCCTGGAACCAGGCGCATGTGGAGCCCGGTGAGATGTTGTGCCCGGCGCGCACCACCGGCACCGCGTCGCCAGCGACGGCTTGAGGAGATTCAGCGTCATGTTCATCCATCGTCGATTCGTGCCTGGTCTGGCCGCGGCTTCGTTCATCGTCGCCGACGAGAAGGCGAAGGTGGCGGCGGTGATCGACCCGCTGCGCGACGTGGATGAGTACGTGCGGGTCGCGCGGGACCAGAAGCTGAAGATCACGCACATCCTGGAGACGCACGTCCACGCCGACTTCGTCTCCGGCGCCGTGGAACTGAAGGCGGCGTTGGGCGGCGAGCCCAAGATCGTCTCCGGCGCCATGGGCGGGCCGGAATGGACGCCCCGGTACGCGGACATCAAAGCGAAGGACGGCGAGGAGATTCGCCTGGGTTCGCTGAAGATCAAGGGAATTCACACGCCCGGGCACACGCTGGAGCATATGACCTGGGCCCTTTACGACACGACGCGCTCGGAGGATGAGCCGTGGCTGCTGTTTACGGGCGACTTTTTGTTCGTGGGCAGCATCGGCCGGCCGGACCTGCTGGGTGCAGAGGCGCAGAAACAACTCGCCCACCAGCTTTACGAGACCGTCTTCGGAAAGGCCTCGAAGCTGCCGGATTTCGCGGAGGTGTATCCCGGCCACGGCGCCGGCAGCCTTTGTGGCAAGGCGATCGGCTCGCGCGATTCCAGCACGGTGGGCTACGAGCGCCGCTTCAACGAGTCGCTGAAGCCCAAGCCCGAGGCGGAATGGATTCAGGCGGTCATGAAGGACATGCCCGCCGCCCCGCCGTACTTCAAGGTGATGAAGCGGCTCAACGTCGAGGGCCCGCCGATCCTCGGTCCATGCGAGAAGTGGCCGGGACGAACCCCCCTGCCACCGCAAAAGCTGAAGGGCCTCGCAGGCCGTGACGACATTCTGGTGCTCGATACACGCTCCAAGGAGGCGTTCGCCGCCGCCCACATACCGGGGAGCATCAGTATACCGCTGGACAACAACCTGCCGACCTGGGCGGGCTGGGTGCTGCCGTACGACAAGCGACTGGTCCTGGTGACCGGCGACGATGGCGACGTCGAAACGGTGATCACGCACCTCATCCGCGTGGGATACGACCGGATTGAGGGGTATCTTGAGGGCGGGCTGCCCGCATGGGAGAAGGCGGGCCTGCCAACCGATTCGTTCGACATGATCGACGCCCCTGCCCTGGCGGAGCGGCTGCGGGCAGACCGCAGGCCGACGGTGCTGGACGTCCGGACCGACAGCGAGTGGGAGGCGGGGCATATCGAGGGGGCCCGGCACGTTCACGCGGGGATGCTGGAGCAACATCTCGATGAAATTCCCCGCGACCGCCCGATAGCGGTGATCTGCGGCAGCGGGTACCGCGCCGGGATCGCCGCCAGCCTCCTGAAACGGCATGGATTCAAGGAAGTGGCCAACGTGGCCGGCGGGATGACCGCCTGGAAGGCCGCCAGGGCGTAGGTCTTGGATTTTGCCGCAAAGCCGCTAGCCTAATAGCCCGGCCGCGGCGCCCCGCTGGGGGTGGCGGGCCATGCCTCAACAGTCCCCAGAGCCGGAGAGCCTCATGGACCGCCGTTCGTTCATCAAGTACACCGCCGCGACCGCGGCGCTTGGCAGCATTCCCTCGCTGGCGCTGGGGCAGGAACGCGCCCAAAACGCCGCGGCACAGGGTGCTGGGCAGGCCAACGGGGCAGCGAAGAAGCTGCGCGTGGCGGGCATCGGCGT
>JBGTBZ010000051.1:0-5486 GCA_041749155.1 Phycisphaerae bacterium | reverse complement strand
GCTGGCGCGCGATACCGATCGCGGTAGCGCGGCTTGGGTGGCAATGTGTGCCGGGCTCCTGTTCGCCGTGCATCCGGTGCATGTCGAGGTGGTGGCGGGGATCGTGGGGCGGGCGGAGCTAATCTGCGGCGCGGGCTTCCTCGGCGGGTTGCTCGTGATCATGAAGCCCCTGACGCCCTGGCGGATCGCCGCCTTTGCGGGGCTGATGCTCCTCTCGATCGGCGGAAAGGAGCAGGGCCTGGTCCTCCCGGGCGTGGCGCTGGCGTGGTACCTGAGCCGGCGATGGGCCGGCCTGCCCTCCCTGACCTCCCCCCCGCCATCAGACCAGATTCGCACCGTCGAAGCGCTCGACGAGTCGGCCTCGCCCCTACCCTACCAGGCGCGACGGGCGGCTCCGCAGGACCTGGCCAAGATCCTGATCATCGCGGTGGCCCTGCCGCTGGCGGGATACTTGATTCTGCGGGAGCAGGTCCTGGGGCTTTCGATGGCCTGGCCGGTCAACCTGCTGGACCCGACGATCCAGACGATGCGCGACACCACGGGCGCGGATCGGTGGCTGATTGCGGTCGCGCTGGCGGGGCGCTACCTGCACCTGCTGGTCTGGCCCAATCGGCTGGCGATCGACTACGGGGCAGTCGTGATCTCTCCGCCGCAGGAAATGGATGATCCGTACCTGTGGTTGGGGTTCGTTGCGATTTTCCTGTTCCTCCTGGCACTCGTGCATGCCCTCCGGGCGCGGTGGGCCGCGGGCCTGACGGCCCTGGCGGGGTTCGCCTTCGCCTACGGGGTCGTTTCAAACATCCCGACGCTGATCGGCACGGTTTTCGGCGAGCGGCTGCTGTTTCTGCCGAGCGTGTTCTTCGTGATCTACGTCGTGCTGCTGGTGCAGAGGGTGTTGGATGGGCGATGGGCAAAGCGCGCCGTCCTGGCCCTCTTTGTAGTGCTTCTCACCCTGGGGGCGCTGCGCACGTTGACCTATGCGTGGCAATGGAACGACCGCCTGGCCTTCTACCGGTACCAGTCGAGCGTTCAGCCAGACAGCGTGCGCATCTGGATGCTCCTGGCCGATGAGCTGCGCCAGCGACACCGTTTCGACGAGGCCGCCGTCGCGGCGGAGCGGGCGACGGCCCTGGAGCCGGATTACTGGAGCCACTGGATGCTGCGGGCGAAGATCGCCATCGACCGAGGGCGCCTGGAAGAGGCCCTGGAGTATGCCGAGGCCGCCGTCCGGGCTCGCACCGCCGGCAACACGACCACCCTGCGGGCCGAGATCGAAGGCCTGATCTACCAGCGCGACGAGGCGGCCACGCGGCCCGCCGACTAATCATTCCCCCCTTCAGCCACGAGCCGCCCACGGTGCCGGTGGATTCGAACGCCGCCGGCAAGGCTTGCGGCGCGGGGGCCGGCGGTGTCCAGGAGCGCGAGCACCGTGTCCACCGCTTTCGGCCCCGCGGAGGGATCGGGTGCGCCCCGTTCGACAAGCCAACGCCGCGCCGCACGGCGTCGGATGGGCTCCGGGAGGCTGGCCAAGTCCACAATTCGTGGCGATAGCTCGACTTGCGGTGTCAGACGATCAAGCGCCGCCTCCGTCGCCCCGGCGGAGCGTGCCAGTGCCAGCAGGGCATCGATCACCGCTTCCCGCCCCGCCAGGAGCCGGCGGAGCCGGTTTCGCAGGGAAATGTCCATGGCGTTGGTGGCATCCTCCCGCCAGGGCTGGCCGATGCGCTTCAGAAATCCCCGCAGCCGGCGGCGGTGGACGTCCAGGAGCGGGCGCAGCAGCGTGGCGCCGGAGACCACCTGTCGGTTGCGCAGCGGTGCCAGGCCCAGTGTCCCGCTGCGCGGTGACCCCCGGAGGATCCGGATGAGCAGGGTTTCGGCGACATCGTCGGCGTGATGTGCCAGCAGGACGCCGCAAAGGCCGTGCGCGTCCTGTGCCGCCCGATATGCGCTAAGCCGCAGGTCGCGCAAGCCGGCGGCATCCACGGGGCGCTCAGGAGAGCTGAGCTGGCTGCGTGTCCTGGAGAAGAAGGGCAAGCCCAGCTTCTCCGCGAGGTCCCGCACAAAGCTGGCATCCTGCCGGGCGGTTTGGCCACGCATCTCGTGATCGACGTGAACCACGACAAGCTCGATGTCCGCGGCGATTTGATTGCGTCGCGACATCAGCCGCAGCAGCGCCACGCTGTCCGCCCCGCCGCTGACCGCCACTCCCCACCTTCCCGCGGGAACCGACGAAACCGCAGCGCGAAGCTGCCGCCGCCGCGGAAGCAGCGGAGGCGGCGGAGGGCTGAGCGAAGCGTCGTTCATGACCCGCCCAGATTAGCAGGTTCATGGCGCGGCACCGCGGGGCGCCGATACACTTGGCCGTACATGGGCGCTGTTTCCCTTGATCCTGAGACGCTGCTGAGCGCCTATGCGCAGGGGGCGTTTCCGATGACGGACTCCGACGGTGTGACACGCTGGTACACCGCCGACCCGCGGGGGGTCATTCCCCTGGAGCCGGGCGCTTTCAAGGTTCCGCGTTCGCTTCGGCAGACGATCCGCCGCGGGACGTTTCAGATCCGCTTCAACAGCGCCTTCGAAGCCACGATGCGCGGATGCATGGCGGACCGGCCGGAAGGCACGTGGATCAGCAACGACCTGCTGTCAGCCTACAAGCGGCTGCACAAGGAAGGCTTTGCCCACAGCGTGGAGGCCTATCACGATGGCGAGCTTGTCGGCGGGCTCTACGGCGTCACCCTCGGGGGGGCTTTTTTTGGCGAAAGCATGTTCTACCGCCGGACAGACGCCAGCAAGGTGGCGCTGGTGGCCCTGGTTGAGCGGCTCCGGGAGCGCGGCTTTTGCCTGCTGGACGCCCAGGCGCGCACGACCCACCTGTCGCGATTCGGGTGCGAAGAGATCCCGGCCGCCGTCTACCTGAGACGGCTGCGGGATGCGCTGGGGCGGCCCTGCCGCTTCGGCTGACGGCTAATCGGCCCGGACAGTCATGCCGACGCGGCCGCGGGTGAGGACCGGCTCGATCGCCACTACCTGCCCCGAGGGCGTGGTGGCGACGATGCGGGCGCCGGAGGGATTGCGGGCAAAGCGCGTGAAGTCGGTCCGGGAGGTGCTGAAAAGGGCCTCGCCGTCGGACTTCCGGTGTGCCACGATCTTTCCGCCGCCGTGCAGCAGGTAGACGTTCTGGGCGTCGTGGCTCAACACATCCACGGCACCCTCGGCCATCCAGATCGGCTCTCGATTGATCGTGGCCCCTTCCCGCTTGCTGATGGCGACGACGCCACGCCCCTGCACCGGCAGGAACACGTGATCCTCCGTCGGGAAGGCCGGCTCGTAGAGGCTTACCTCGGCAAAGTACCGCCAGATCATCCGCCCGGTGCCCCGGTCAAGGGCGTAAAGCACCGAGTCGTTGCTGGCCACGTAAAGCCCGTCTTCGTCGGCGGTCAGGTTGGCGCTGACGGGCCCGCCGGTCTGGAATCGCTGGATCGGCCAGGCCTGGTCTCCGTTGTCGCGGATCGCGTAGACATTGCCGCTTTCGTCGGCGATGAAGAAATCGCGGTCGTAGACCACTGGGCGGCCCACCACGACACTGCGCACCAGCCGCGGCACCAGGATCGGGTTGATCAGCCGGGTAGGATCGATCTTGGCGGCCCGGCCACCATAGTTGTCGGCAAGGCCGGTGTAAGCCAGGCCCTGGTGACTGTAGCTGGGACTCGTGATGGCGCGCTCGCCCTGCTCCAGGAAGCTCTCGTGAATGCGACGGCCGGTCTCGTCGTAGACGACGTAGCTATTATTGGTCGGGAAGGCGACGATCCTCTCCACCTCGGCCCCGAAACGATTGAGCGCGTCCAGCAGCAGAGGCGGCCAGAGACGATCGCGGGGGCCGACGACGTCCCGGCTGACCCAGAGCGTGCGCCCGCCGGCGGCCGTCATCGCGTAGATCACGTTCTGATCCGTGTAGACGAACACGAGGTCATCACGCAGGAAGACCTGTTTAGGGGCTCCGTGTTCAGAGACGGCGATGTTGCCCATCCATGGGGCCATGAAGCTGTTGGGCTCGAGCAACTGGTTCTCGGCCCGGCGCGCCGTGGGCTGCTGGCGAGAGCCGCACCCCGCTGACGCCGCAAGCATGCAAAGGACCAGGGATCCGGCCAGAAGCAGCCGGAAGCAGCCGGCGGAACTGGTGCGGGTTTGCGGGGCGGGGGTCGGCAAAGTCAGGTGCAGTCGGAGCAAGGGGTGCACTCCTTGGACTCTGGGAAAGCGGTTGCGCGGCGGAGGGGAAGGCGATGGACCGACGCGGGTGGGGCCGGAGAATAACCGCAACGGCGCTGGCGGGTCAATTCGTCCACATCCGGCAACCCGTGCCTCGGACCCGACTTCCGGCCGCCCATAACGATCCCCAGGCGCCCGGACGCCGGTGGTTGGCATGCGGGCCGGATGCTGCAATAGTGGCGTAGGTCTGGGCGTTTCTGCCCTTGCCCAATCTACGGAGCAACCGATGAGATCGATATCACTTGCGCGCTTTGCGGTCCTGACGGCTCTTTCCTCAGTCTTGGCCTTTCCTGCCTTGGCATCTGCCCAGGGGGAGGGCAATCGCCCACCGCAGGGTCGCGGACAGGGCCAGGCTCAGGGCCAGGGGCAGAACCAGGCCCAGATCGAGACGATGCTCCAGGGCATTTCCGACGCCGCCGCCTCGGTGGGGCTTTCCGCAGAGCAGAAGCAGGCGGTGGAGGAGTTGGTTTCACGGGCGCGGCAGGACCTTCTGGAGATTCTGCCGCGGCTCCGCAACATGCCGCAGGAGGCGCGCCGGCAGGAGCTTCAGGCGGTACTCGCGGGCCTGACCGAGGAGATCGGCGGGCAACTGACCGAGGAGCAACGGCCCAAGTTCCGGGATGCGATCGAGCAGCTACGGCAGGGGCGCGGGCAGGTCCCGCCGACCACGCGGCCCGGGGGCCCCGGTGGGCCGGGTCAACCGCCTCCGGAGCAGGCGGCGCGCGGCCAGCTTCAGCAGATCACCGCGGTCCTGGGGGAGATGCAACTGAGTGAGGAGCAGAGTGCCAGGCTCGACGAGGCATTGGGACAGCTTCGGGAGGAGGCGGAGCGGCTGCAACAGGTCGAGGATCCGCGCGAGCGTGCCCGGGCCGTGAACAACCTGATGCAGACCTTCCGCGAGACGGTCGCCTCGATCCTGACGCCGGAGCAGCAGCAGGAGTTTCAGCGGCGGATGGCCGAGCAGCACCCGGTGCTTCAGCAGGTCCTGCCAGTGCTGCGTCAGCTGAACCTGGACGACGACCAGCGGGCGCGCCTGGAAACGGCGGTGCAAACGCTGCGCCAGGGCCTGCGTGAAGCCGCACAGATGGAAGCCAACCGCGGCCGCGGCATCGAGGTGGAGCGCGTTGTGCAGGCCTTCCGCGAGGAGCTCAACGGCATTCTGACGCCGGAGCAGCGTCAGGAGTTGGAGCGGCGGATCGGCGGCCCTGGCCGGGGTCCGC
>JBGTBZ010000050.1:0-2926 GCA_041749155.1 Phycisphaerae bacterium | reverse complement strand
TGGGGTCGAGGCCGCGCTCGAAGCGGTAGCTGGCATCGCTCATCAGGCGCAGCTTGCGGGACGTCGTGCGGATGCTGATCGGGTCGAAGCGGGCCGACTCCAGCAGGATGTTCTTCGTGCGCAGCGTGACCTCGCTCTCCTCGCCGCCCATGACGCCCGCGAGCGCCGCCGGCTTCTCGGCGTCGCAGATGCAGAGCATGTCGGGGTCAAGCTTGCGAACCGTGCCGTCGAGCGTGCGCAGCGTCTCCCCCGGCCGGGGCGTGCGCACCACAATCCGCCCGCCGGCGAGCTTGTCCAGATCGAAGGCGTGCAGCGGCTGGCCCGTCTCCATCAGGACGTAGTTGGTGACATCCACGATGTTGTTGTGCGACCGGATGCCGACGGCCTCCAGGCGGCGCTTCAGCCAGTCGGGCGAAGGGCCGACCTTCACGCCGCGGATAATGCGGGCGATGTAGTGGGGGCAGAGATCGAGGCGCTCGATTTCGACGCTCGTCACCTTCTCCACCGCCTCCCCCGCTTCAGCGGGGGGAGGGTGCTGCACCTCGAACGGCAGCCCCATCACCGCGCTGATCTCGCGTGCGACACCGATATGGCTCAGCAGGTCCGGGCGGTTGCTGGTGACCTCGACATCCATCACCTCGTCGTCGCCGGCCCGTTCGATGTGCTCAACGGGAAACCCGGCCATCGTGAGGGCTTCGGCGGTGCGCCCGGTGTCGGAGCGTTTGCCGAGGTAGTCGCTGAGCCAATCGCAGGAGACTTTCATGAGGGAACGGCATCCTAGCCAGCCTAATAAAGGATCCGCGTCCGCCGGGTCTGGTCAAGCAGGGCGATCTGCCGCTTCAGCTCGTCCGACGCTTCGCGATTCACGTCGATGACGAGGTAGCCCACATCCTCCATCGTGCCAAGCTGCTGGCCGCTGATGTTGATCCCAAGGTCCCCGATCACCCGGTTGACGTCGCGCAGGGCGCCCGGGACGTTGCGGTGAATCCACAGCAGCCGATGTGACCCGGGGGAGGCGGGAAGGTGTACATTCGGGAAGTTCACCGCCCCCTGCGTCGATCCGCGGTCGAGGTAGGCGATCATCGCCTCGGAAACCTCCCGGCCGATGTTCGCCTGGGCCTCCTCTGTGCTTCCGCCGATGTGGGGCGTGAGGATGACGTTCTCCAGCCCCGCCAGGACCGAGACGTAGCGGTCGATGTTGCCCGCCGGCTCGTCGGGGAAGACGTCCAGAGCGGCGCCGGCGAGATGGCCCCCGCGAAGGGCGTCGCGCAGGGCCTCCAGGTCAACCACGCTGCCCCGGCTGAGGTTCAGGAGATAGCCGCCGTGGGGCATCAGTGCCAGTTGCGGGGCGGAAATCAGGTTGTGCGTCTCCGCCGCGCCGGGGACGTGCAGGCTGAGGAAATGGCTCCGACACAGCAGTTCTTCCAGCGACTCGACCGGCTCCGCCCGGCCCTGGGGCGGATGCGGCAGGATGTCGTAGAAGAGCACGCGCATCCCCACTGCCTCGGCGAGCTGTGCCACCTGACGGCCGATGCGGCCGTAGCCCACGAGGCCCAGGGTGCGCCCGCGGACCTCAAAGGCGCCCGCGGCGCTCTTTTCCCAGACACCGGTGTGCATCCGGGCGCTCCGCCAGGCGATCTTGCGGGAGAGGGCCAGGATGTCGCCCAGCGCCAGCTCCGCCACGCTGCGCGTGCTGCCACTGGGGGCGTTGAAGACCGGAATCGCCTGGCTCCGGGCGGTGGGCAGGTCCACCTGGTCGGTCCCGACCGTATAGCAGCCGATCGCCAGGAGCCGGCGGGCCTCGCGCAGTTGATCCGCTCCCATGTGAGTCCGCGAGCGCACGCCGATGATGTGGGCATCGGCCAGCACCTCGGCCAGCTCGCCGCCGTGGAGCGCGCCGGGCACCTGCGTCACGCCATATCCAGCCGCCGCGAAGCTGGCCACCGCCGACTCGTGCACCTTCTCCGCGAGGTACACGCGGATCTTTTCCTTCGGAAACGAGAGCTGGCGGGGCATCTGCCTCACTCCATGCCGCAGGGTCCAGGCCCGCCGCACCGGCCGCAGAAGGGCATGTCCCCACCCGCCGAAGCGCCGGCCGAGCCCTTGCTCTCGCCGGCGTTGATGAGCGAAAGGGCCCGGGCCGTCTTGCTCGACCCGCACTTGGGGCATTTCGCGTCGGACTCAGCGCTCATCGTGCGGAACAGCTTTTCGAATCGTTCGCCGCAGGACTGGCAGGTGAACTCGTAGACGGGCATGGGAGCATCTTATGCAGGCAGCGGTCTACTTCTGACGGAGCCGCGGCCGGCCGTCAACCCATTCCAGCCGGGCCTCGGCGCCGCTGGTGATCATGCGGTGCATGAGCTCGCCGGCGGCCTCGCGGCGCCAACCCTGCATCAGGGGATTTCCGTCAAGCGGCATGCCTCGCGCCGTGAGACGCGCAAAGACCTCGACGTCCCGCCGGTTGGCAAGGATGGCCGGGTCGATGCCCCGGCCGATCGCCAGGGTCTGAAGCAGGCTGAGTGCGGCCTCCGTGGCGAATTTCTCGGTCAGGGAGGGCTCGGACTGGCGCTCGGACGTCTTGATCGGCTCCGCGGTGCGGCCGCGGTCCAGGGCGGCCAGGATCTCGGTGGCGTACTCGTCCAAGAGTGGCCGGGGCATATGGCGAACCTGGGCGAGCCGGGCCCGATCCCGGGCGGGTCTTCGAGCGAGCTCCAGGAGCACCTCGTCACGCAGCAGGGCCCGCGGAGGAAGGTCGCCTGCCCGGGCCACCTCATCACGCCAGATCGCCAGCTCGCGCACGAGGGCAAGCTGCTGCCCGGTCATGCCGCCGGTGCCGCGAACCCGCTCCCATGGCTCCTGGCTCTCGTTCCGGCCGCTCATCCTTGCGCGGCGATCGCACTCCTCCAGCGCCCACGGCTCCAGACCC
>JBGTBZ010000049.1:0-5245 GCA_041749155.1 Phycisphaerae bacterium | reverse complement strand
GCCGCCGCGGGCGACGGTCTGCTGCGCGCCGGACGCGCGGAGCAGGCCATGCAGCGCTACATCGAGGCCCCGAAGTGGTCGCCGGCGAGCAACTTCCACTACTTCGACCGCGCCGCCCGCGCCGGAGCCTTCGCGGGGCGGTCTGGCGAGGAGTTGGAGGCGATTCTTCTGCAAGCCCTGGAAATCCACCCTCGCAATGTGCCCCAGCGCGTGCTTCTGGCCAGCCTCTACCGCTCCCGCTTCGACCCACCCCGCCTCGCCGACGCGGCGGACGTTTACGAAGAGATCCTGCGGCTGAACCCCAATGAGCTGTCGCTGCGAATCGATTACGCCCAGGTGCTGGCGTATCTCGGGCGCCCGGCGGATGCCGCCGACCAGCTTGAAAGGGCCCTGTGGTTCAACGACCAGCTCGACGCGGCTGAGCCGGAGCGGCTGACGCCGGCGCGGGTCCGGGAGCTGCAGGAGGCCATCGCGACGCTGCGGGCTCAGGCCTCCTGAAGGGCGGCCTCGGGGACATCGGCGTTGTGATAGACGTTCTGGACGTCGTCGTTGTCCTCCAGGGCCTCCACCAGCTTGAGGAACCGCCGGGCCTCCTCCTCGGAGAGCTCAACGGTGTTCTGAGGGATATTTCCCAGCTCGGCGCTCTCCACGACGATGCCCGCCCCCTCAATCGCCTCCTTAACGGCGGAGAATCCGGACGGCTGGGTAAATACGACGAAGGCCTCACCCTCCTCGCGGACATCCTCGGCGCCGGCTTCGAGGGTCAGCTCCATCAGCCGGTCCTCCTGGACCGCGTCGGCCCGGACGGCAATCACGCCGTGCTTGCTGAATTGGTAGGCCACGCTGCCGCTGGTCCCGAGGCTGCCGCCGTGGCGGTCGAAGATGTTCCGCACTTCGCCGGCGGTGCGGTTGCGGTTGTTGGTCAGCGCCTCGACGAGGACCGCCACGCCGCTCGTGCCGTAACCCTCGTAGACGATCTCCTCGTACCCCTCGCCGCCGGCGCCGCCGCTGCCCTTGGCGATGGCGTTTTCGATCGTGTGCTTGGGCATGTTGGCGGCCTTGGCCTCATCGACGATGTAGCGCAGGGCCAGGTTGTCGCGCGGGTCGGGGCCACCCTTGGCGGCGACCATGATCTTCTTGGCGATCTTGCCCCACACCTTGGCGCGCTTCTTGTCGATCGCGGCCTTCTTGTGCTTGATGTTGGCCCAGTGGGAATGTCCTGCCATGGCGAATCTGCTTGCGTATCAGGCCGACTGCTTCTTCATCGGCTGCTTTGCGCGGGAGCGGCTGGTGGTCTTGGCGACCTTTCGCGAGCCTTTCTCAGTCTTCCGGCCTGCGCTGGAGAGCAGGCGACAGGCCTCGATCCGACAGGCATGGAAGAATGGCCAGCACTCGTCGCTCTTAAGATGCGACTCGAGGAACCGCTGGGTCTCCTCGACGGTGCTGCCCTGCTCGAGAATGCCCACGGATTCGAGGTATCGCCGCATCGGTTCGTCCACCGGCATCGCCGCCTGGCCGAAAGCCAGCAGCGCGACATGTCCTTCCACGAACGGAGACATCATCGGCAGCCCATGCAGCGCCGCCCGCTGCTCCTTCTTGTTCATGGCGGCCACGCGAGTGATGGAGAGCCGCCCCTCGGCGTCGAAAAGGCTCATCAGCAGCTCGCGAAGCCGCACGCACCGGTCCATCGACCGCGGAAAGGAGTCGCCAATGAGGCTGCACAGCTCCAGCTCGGTGGCGACGCGAAGCTCGTTGATGTCGACGAACTCCCGGTCGAGCGTTGCCATGGCGGCTTCGGCCCGGCCATCGTCGCAATCCTCACGCAGGACGCCCAGCACCAGCGAGCGAAACGGATCGATCTCGGGCCGCTCCGGCGGCTTGTGCTGCCGGCAGAGCTTGCGGTAGAGCGACTTGAGTGTCGCCGCGTGTTTGCTCGCGTTCTTCATAAACTAAAGTCCGCCTCGCTTCTCCTACTGCTCCAGATGCGGCGCCGGCTGCGAAGAATCGTCCGCTTCGGCTTCCGCTTCCGTTTCCGAGCCGCCTGACTCCTCGACGCCGGCGGCACTCTCGGCGCCGGCGCGCTCCATCTCCGCCTTGCGGATAAGGTCCAGCACCTGCATTTCCTTGCGGTAAGCCTCGTCGATGTCGAAGCGCAGGAATGGCACCGTCCGCGTGGTAAGCGCCTTGGCCACATGCGTCCGCATCAGGCCGGCCGCATGCCGCAGCGCCGCCAGGGCCGCGGCCTGCTTGCCCTCGGAGCCCATGAAAACGACGTAGATGTCCGCCACGGAGAGGTCGTCGGCAACCTTCACGCGCGTCACGCTGGGTAGGGTGCCATCGAGCCGTGGGTCGTTGAGGTGGCGCATGATCACCTGCGACACTTCCTGCCGGATCGCGCTGCCGATCTTTTCCGTGCGTCGAGACATACGGATTTGCGGGCAAACAATAGGCGCGCAGTTCTGCGGTCCCGCGGCCACGAGACGTTTAAAGCCGCATCTCATCAGACGAAATCGACCCGGAACTCGCTCAGGCTCACCCGCGGCGAGATCCGCACCAGGTCCACGATCTTTGCCAGGGCCCCCTCGACGTACGCCCGCTCCGTCCCCACCATCGCCACACCGAAGACGCACCGCCGATGCTCATCCTGGGCATCGGTCTCGGCGATGCTGACGTTGAAGCCGTTGCCGATCCGGTCCTTCAGGCTTCTGATCGCCTGGCGCTTCTCCTTGAGGCTCATCGCCCCGGGGATGGCCAGGTCGAGCTGGAGGACGCCGATGGTCATGGGATTGGAAGTTAGGAGCCAGGAGTCAGGAGTTGGAATTCAGGCAAGCGTGTTTTCCACCGCTCCTGACTTCAGCTTCTGATTTTTAAGCCCCATCACAGCGTCCGCGCCACCGTCTGGCGGGTATAGAACTCCAGCTTGTCGGCTTCCTTGACGTCGTCGTAGTTCAGCAGGTTGATGCCACACTCCAACCCCGCCTTGACCTCGCGTACGTCCTCCTTCAGGCGGCGCAGGCTGGCAATCTGAAGATCCTGCACGACCACCGCGCCATCGCGTGTCAGCCGGACCATGTGATTTCGCATGACGTGGCCGTCCGTGACGTAACAACCTGCGATCGTGCCCAGGCGGCTGGCCTTGAACGTCGCTCGTACCTCGGCCGTCCCCTGGTAGACCTCCTTGACCTCCGGCTCAAGCATGCCGGAAAGCGCCTTCTTGATGTCGTCGAAGATCTCGTAGATCACGTTGTACGTCCGGATCTCCACGCCCCGCTGCTCCGCCTGGTGACGCGCCGACTCGTCGATCCCCACGTGGAAGCCGATGATCACCGCCTCGCTGGCGTCGGCAAGCTCCACGTCGCTCTCGTTGATGGCGCCAACGGCCGAGTGGATCACCTTCACGCGCACCTCCGTCGTATTCTGCTCGCCGATCGTCGCGTTGAGAGTCTCTACCGATCCCTGCACGTCGCCCTTGATGATGAGGTTGATCGTCTTGATCTTCCCCTCTTCCACCGTCTCAAAGAGCGTCTCCAGCGACACGCGATTGCGCACCGACAGTTCCTCGCGGCGGTTCTCGTCGCGCCGCTCCTCGGCCACCGCCTCAGCCTCGTCCATCGTTGGAAGCACATAAAACGCGTTGCCGGCGCTGGGAACCTCCGTAAATCCGCTCACCAGCACCGGCAGGCTCGGCGGCGCCTCCTTTACCATCTCCCCGGCCGCCTTCTGCAGCGCCCGCACGCGGCCGAACGCCATGCCCGCCAGGATCACGTCGCCGACCTTCAGCGTCCCCTGCTGAACAAGAACCGTCGCCACCGGGCCCAGCCCCTGCGTCATCCGGGCCTCTATCACCCGTCCGCGGGCCGGCGAGCTCTTTGCCGCCTTCAGATCCATCAGCTCCGCCTGGAGGTCCAGGATTTCGAGGAGATTCTCAATGCCCTGCCCGGTCGTGGCGCTGGTCCGGACCACTTCCGTGTCGCCACCCCATTCAGCGGGATTCAGGTTCTGGGCCGCCAGCTCCCCCAGCACCTTGTCCGGGTTGGCGTCGTCCCGGTCGATCTTGTTCATCGCCACCACGATGGGCACGCTCGCGGCCCGGGCGTGGTTGATGCTCTCAACCGTCTGCGGCTGAACGCCTTGCGCCGCGTCGACGACCAGCACCACGATGTCCGTCACCTGCGCCCCGCGGGCACGCATCGCGGTGAAGGCCTGGTGGCCCGGCGTGTCGATGAACGTTATCGGCTTCTCCTTCCCGTCGCGCGTCGCCATCACGTCGAACGCCGCCACATGCTGCGTGATGCCACCAGCCTCGCCAGCAACCACGTTCGTGGAACGGATTTTGTCCAGCAGGCTCGTCTTGCCGTGGTCGACGTGTCCCAGGATCGTCACGATCGGCGGACGCGTCGTCCGTTGCGAGGCATCAAGCCCCGCCTCGATCTCAGCGAACCGCTCCGCCAGCCGCTGCTCGGCCGTTTTCTGCCGTGCTACCTGGATTTCGATGCCGAACTCCATCGCCAGCGCCTCAGCCTGCGCCGCAGCCAGGCCCTGGTTGGCGGTGGCGAAGATGCCGTGCTTGGTCATTAGCGCCTTTTGAAGAACGCCGCTCTTGATGCCCAGGTCCGCCGAGAGGCTCTTGACCGTGATCGGCTCGCTGACCTGCACGGGTCCATCCCGCTGAGCGGGGGACAGGGCCCGAAAGCCCTTGCCCTTGTTGGCCGTCCGCTCCATCTGCCGGTCCAGCAGGCTGCGATTGGCCCGCGCCGCGTTCAGGGCGTCGCGACGGGCGATCAGGTCCGCCTCAGTGAACTCGCGCAGCTTCTCCAGCGCCTCGCCGCGCCTCCCCTCACCCCCGCGACGACGCAATGACAGCGACTTGCCGGGGCCGGTGCGGGCCTTGGACTTGTCGCTCTCCTCGTCCGCCGCAGTGCGCACGCCCGCTCCGCCGCGGGCCAATGGGCCCGTGGGAATCCGCTGCTGCTCCGGACGCTCGTTTTCCCGACGCTTCCGCGGGGTCGGAACGTGGTCCGGGGCCTCCACGCGCACGACCTTGGGCCCACTGATTTCCGCAGGCTGGAGCCGCTGCAGCTGCGGCGCAGGCGTGATAGGCTCCTCCTGAGCCCGCTTGGCCTCCCGCTCGCGGCGAATCCGCTCCTGGATGTCCCGCTGCCGGTCGGCCAGCGTGATCGTCGGCCGCATCGTCGGCTCCGGCAGGCCCGTGGCTGGATTCGTCTGCCGAGCGGCCGGACGGGCC
>JBGTBZ010000048.1:0-4749 GCA_041749155.1 Phycisphaerae bacterium | reverse complement strand
CGAAGAGCTCGAGCTGGCGGCTGAGCATCGCGAGTTGCGAGCCCAGGTCTTCGCGGTCCAGCAACCGCGTCGCCGGGTTCCAGTCGGCGGTGACGATCCAGGGGCGAACCTTGCGCATCGGCACGCTCAGCCGCCGCACATCGTCGAGGCGTATGGCATGGTGACGCCGAAGCTGGGCGAGGCGCTCGGCGGTGCGCTTGCCGACTCCGGGGATGCGCATGAGCCGCCATGGGGCAGCGCGGTTGAGATCGACTGGGAAGAATTCGCGGTGGGCCAGGGCCCAGGCGAGCTTGGGGTCAGTTTCAAGGGAAAGCTGCGGACTATTTCGCGGCACCAGCTCCTCCACGTCGAAGCCGTAAAAGCGCAGTAGCCAGTCGGACTGATAGAGCCGGTGCTCGCGCAACAGCGGCGGAGCCTGCGGCGGGAGGCGACCATCGCCGTGCGGGATGGGGCTGAAGGCGGTGTAGTAGACGCGGCGGAGCTTGTGCTGGCGGTAGAGGCGTGAGGCGGTGGCGAGGATGTCGCGGTCCGGCGTGGCGGTGGCGCCGACGATCATCTGCGTGCTCTGCCCCGCAGGCGCGAACGCGGGCGCGGGGGCAGCGAGGCCTTTTGCGCCCTTGTGCTCATCGATGCCCAGGCGGATGCTCGACATGGCAGTCTCGGCATGCGCGATGCGCTTCTCCGGGGCAAGCCGGTCCAGGTCGGCCTGAAGGGGCATTTCAATGTTGGCGCTAAGCCGGTCCGCCCACCGCCCCGCCGTCGCCAGAAGCTCTGGCGAGGCGCGCGGGACGGCCTTCAGGTGGATGTATCCGCGAAACTTATGCTCCACGCGAAGCCGGCGGGCAACCTCCGCGAGCTGCTCCATCGTGTAGTCGGGGCTCTGGATGATGCCGCTGGAGAGGAAGAGGCCCTCGATGTAGTTGCGGCGGTAGAACTCAAGCGTGAGCTGCACCACCTCCTCGATGCTGAAGCGCTCGCGGCGGACGTCGGAAGAGACGCGATTGATGCAATACTGGCAGTCGTAGATGCAGAAGTTGGTGAGCAGGATCTTCAGCAGCGAGACGCAACGGCCGTCGGGCGTGTAGCTGTGGCAGATGCCGGAGCCGTTGGCGCTGCCCAGGCCGTCATCGCGGCCCCGGCGGCGGACGCCTGAGGATGCGCAGGAAGCATCGTACTTGGCGGCATCGGCGAGGACGGCGAGCTTGAGGCGAATCCGCCCCGGATCGACGGCGGGCCGAGGGCCGGACACACCTACGACACCGCCGCTGCCACCGCCCGAAAGCATTCCGAACAATACGCTAACATCCATCGCAGGTCCACTTGCAGTTTGCGGGGTGCGGGCGGCTTTACGCGAAGGGGCGCCATGTGGTAGTGAAACACCCTCGCCCCCGGGGGATTTAATGTGCGTCCACAACGACCATCCTTCGTCAGACGGCCTCACCGATGAAACTTGCAAAGCTCCGCCACGTTCTGGCGTTCGTTCTCGTCCTGTTCCTTCTGGCCGCCGGCGCGCAGGCACAGACCAGGCGCATGAAAGTGCTCTTCTCCGGCACGGAGTCAGGCAGCAGCCTGCACCAGCGCAAAGAGGATGGCACTTTTCTCTCCGACACGACGCTGACGATCGGCGCATTGCGGATCGCCGAGAAGGTCAACGGCCGCTTCGAAGGCGGCGAGCTGGCGGAGTATCGCGTGGAACTGGAGAACCCCGGTCAGCCCAACATGCTGCTGGAGTACGCCGGCGGCAAGCTGAAGATGACGCGCGGCGATGCAGCGCCCGAGGAGCGCGAGGTCGGCCCGACCGGGCCGCTGCTGTTTGCCAACCTCGACCCGCAATTCTCGGCGGGCTGCTTCCGGGAAGTGACCTGGGAGAAGAAGGAGCCTCAGAAGCTTGAGCCGTTCATGCTGGAGGCGGCCCGGAAGATCGAGCTGACGATCACGCCGCAGAAGGAGCGGGCGACGGAAGCGGGCGTGGCCCGGGTCTACAAGGTCGCGATCGGGCCTCTGGAGTCGGAATACGCGGTGGCGGAGGATGGGTCGGTGGTTGGCTTCGACGTGCCGGTGCAGCGGCTGAGGTGGATCGCGGAAGGGTGGGATGGGCTCTATGTCGATCCGCTGGCGGCCTATCCGGAGCTGAGCCAGGCCGAGCATGAGGTGGTGACGGAAAACGGCGTGAAAATGCAGACGCGCGACGGGGTGACGCTGGTGGCGGACGTCTTCAGGCCTCGGGCGCCGGGGAGGTACCCGGTGATCCTCTCGCGCACCCCCTACGGCCGTGCGACGGCGGGCGTGGAAGGGCCGTTCTGGGCCAAGCGAGGCTATGTCTTTGTGGCGCAGGATGTTAGAGGGATGGGCGAGAGCGACGGCGAATGGGATCCGTTCGTCAGCGAGCGCAAGGACGGCTACGACGCGGTGGACTGGGTCAGCAAGGCGGATTGGGCGAACGGACGGGTGGGCATGATCGGCGCCAGCTACGGCGGGCTGGTGCAATGGGCGGCGGCGTCGGAGGGGCATCCAGCGCTTAAATGCCTGATCCCGCAAGTATCTCCGCCAGACGCGATGCGGAACATCCCGTATGACCACGGGGTTTTCTACCTGTTCGGCAACCTGTGGTGGGCGCAGATCGTGCGGAACAGGCAGGCGGACTTTTCGGGAATGACCGGGCCGCTGCCGAACATGGAAAAGATCGCGACGCTGCCGCTTTCGAAGGTGGACGACGAGGTTTTCGGAGAAAACCTGCCGTTCTTCGACAAGTGGCTGGATCGCGAGGGGCTCGCCGGCTGGGAGGGCTTCGACTGGCTGGCGGACCTGGCGCAGGTGAACGTGCCCGCCCTGCACATCAGCGGCTGGTGGGACGGCGATGGCATCGGCACGAAGCTGAACTGGCAAACCCTGCGTGCCGCGGGCCGTGACAACCAGTGGCTCGTTTACGGGCCCTGGACGCATGCCTTCAACACGACCAGCAAGCTGGGCGACGTGGATTACGGTCCGGAGGCGATCCTGGAGCTGGATTCGCTCTACGTGCGGTGGTTCGACACCTGGCTGAAGGAGAAGGACGTCGGCCTCGAGCAGGTGCCACGGGTGCGGGTGTTCGTCACCGGCGCAAACCGCTGGATCGACCTGACCGACTGGCCCGACCCAGCGACGACCGAGAAAGCCCTCTACCTGTGGGCCGAAGCACCCGCCAACGGCAAGAGCAGCCACGGCGAGCTGCGCGACGCGCCGGCGGAGCGCCAGGAGCCAAGCCGGTACCTTTACAACCCCGCCAGCGCAGATATCCCGGAGGAGCTGCTGTCGATGGATCCTGCGAACGCGACGACGGTGGTCGAGTTCAGCGAGGAGGGCAACGACGACGACATCCTGCTCTTCCGCACGGCGCCGCTCGAGCAGTCGCTGGCGATCGCGGGCCCGCTGGAGGTTGAGCTGCACTTTGAGTCGAGCGCGCGGGACACGGATTTCTACGCCTGGATCGTGGACATTGACGGCAAGGGGGTGATGCGACAGATCGGCATGTCCGGCAAACTGCGGGCGGCGTTTCTGGAGCAGATGGAGGCCCCGCGGCCCATCACGCCTGGCGAGCCTTACAAGGCGAAGATTGCGCTCTGGGATACGGCGCACGAGTTTGCCCCGGGGCACCGACTGGGCCTGATGATCACCAGTGGGCGCTTCCCAGTGATGGCCCGCAACCTTGGCACCGGTGAGCCGATCAAGGACGCGACCCGCATGGTTGTGCAGGTGAACACCATCCACCACGATACCGCTCGGCCCAGCGCGCTGAAGTTCCGTGTGCTGTGGGAGGGGACCATTGAGTGAGCGGGTAGGCAAGCGCGAAGCCGGAATTTGGGGAGTTGGAAGGCGCTGACGTCGCGGGCCATGGGCTTTGCAGTGCCTCCGCCGCTTTCCGTCGGGGCTCGACCGGAAGGACAAGTGGATTTTCTGGCTTTGGCGGCCGGTCTGCGCGAAAACTCAAGGAAACAGGCGGGTCGCCGGGGTAGAGGGACCGCAAAGGACTATGGCGGCCAAAGGCGGTGCCGGCGTTGATATTTCTTTGCTGGCCTTGGGGCGGTGTCGGCTTCACAATTGGCCCAGGGCCGCCCGGCGCTCCCCCCGCCGAAACATCCCGGGCCGCGGGCGCATAAGATCGATGTCATGCTGCTGATCACCACTTCAAATCCCTGGACGCGGCGCGGTTCGCGGCTGCTGCCGGCGATCGTTGCCCTGTTCTGCCTGCCGGCGGCGCTGCTGGGACAGACCACCCGTGCGGAC
This sequence comes from Phycisphaerae bacterium, assembly GCA_041749155.1. Lineage (GTDB taxonomy): Bacteria > Planctomycetota > Phycisphaerae > Tepidisphaerales > Tepidisphaeraceae > JAEZED01. Next base: position 486 of record JBGTBZ010000048.1, on the reverse strand, counting down.
GATGAGACGCCCCCGACCTATCGCGAGACGATCGAGGAGTTTCGGCCGACCGTGCTCAAGGTTCAGGACAGCAAGAACACGGCCACGGCCCCTTCCTCGGTCTCCGAACTGGTCGAGCTCGAGAGCCGGATTCGCCAGGTCGTCGAGCAGGTCATGCCCGCCACCGTCGGGCTGATCATCAGCCAGGGGCGCCAGCAGCACCAGGGCAGCGGCGTGATCATTTCTTCCGATGGCTATGTCCTGACGGCGGCGCATGTTGCGGGCCGGCCGGGAAACCGAGTGCTGGTGATAATGCCCGATGGCAGCCGCTATTCCGGTGTCACCCTGGGGCTGAATCGCAGCCTGGATGACGGGCTGATCAAGATCACTGACGACCGCGCTCCCAGTCTTCCGTACGCCCCGTTGGGCAGCACGCAGGACCTGCCCCCGGGCACCTGGACCGTGGCACTCGGCCATCCCGGCGGCTACCAGCGCGAGCGCCCGCCC
>JBGTBZ010000047.1:0-1657 GCA_041749155.1 Phycisphaerae bacterium | reverse complement strand
CCTGCACGTCCGGGTAGCCCCGCCTGACATGGACGGTCATCAGCCGCATGCCGGTCTCCAGCACTTCGGGCTTCGGCGCCTTGTATTCGGGAATGATGACTATGGTGGCCGCGCCGATCGTCATCCGGGGGTCCTGATAGGGCGTCGCCTTGACCCCGCGGGTGACCATCAGGCGGATGTGGACCCCCTCGCCCATGGCGTTGGCCTCGAGGCATTCGAACAGGCGCCGGCGAAGTTCGCCCGGCCTAATGCCGATATCCAGGTCGATGGCCTTGGCGCCCTCATAGAGCCGTTCCAGATGCTGGTCGAGAAAGGCGATGCCGTTGCCATGGACGCGCAAGCCCTCCCAGACGCCGTCGCCCAGGATGAAGCCCGAATCGAACACCGATACGACGGCTTGCGCCCGCGGCACGAGCTTGCCGTTTACCGATATCAAGATCCCGGCATTGCGTGGATCGTCCACATATTCATGGGTTCCGGTTGCCATGCCTAATCCTTCCTCGGTCGTCGGGAGCGGGCGGGAAGGGCAAGGCCCGCCCGCAGCTCGTGAATTTCCTGCCGCAAAGCCCTGATCTCGTGGCCAAGCGTCACCGTGTCCTCGTGAGTGGCGTCGCGCGCCGCCTCGGCCTCGCCGACCAGGCGCCTGCGTTCCTGCTCCAGTTCCAGGTGCTCCTGCTTGAGCTGCTGCTCATGCTCGCCCTGAATGGCGCTGACGCTGACCCCGATGAACAGGTTCAGCGCGATGAAGGTGGCGCACAGGATGAACGGCACGAAAAACGCCCAGGCATAGGGATAGACCAACATGACCGGACGCACGATGCCCATCGACCAGCTCTCGAGCGTCATGATCTGGAACAGCGAATAGGCCGAGGCACCGATGGTGCCGAACCAGTCGGGAAACGAGGCCCCGAACAGCTTGGTCGCCATGACCGAGGAAATATAGAAGATGAGCCCGAGCAGCAGGAAGATCGAGCCCATGCCGGGGAGAGCCGTGGCGAGCGCTCCGACCACCCGGCGCAACGAGGGAACCACGGTGATCATGCGCAGGATGCGCAGGACCCTGAGGGCGCGCAAAACCTGGAAGCCCTCTGTTGCCGGCACGAGCGCAATGGCCACGATCACGAAATCGAAAATGCTCCACGGCTGGCGGAAGAAGGCGAGCCTGTGGACCGCCAGCCTGAGCGCGATCTCGACGACGAAAACCACGATCACGAAGCGATCGAAGGCCAGCAGCAGCGGCCCGATCCGGTCCATAACTGCCGGGACCGTCTCGAGGCCCAGCGTCACGGCGTTTAGCAGGATCAAAGCGGTGATGAAGCGCTCGGTCCACCGGGACTCGACTAGCGCGCGAAGGCTCAATTGAGGATTCTCCGGAAATGTGCCTGCCGATGGGGCCCGTAAAATGTGTCGCCCCGGGCGGGCGGTCAAGCGGGTGCGGTGATCGACCGCTCAAGGCAGCCATGCTCGCGCCGCTATTGCCGCCATGGTGCAACTCATGCACGGTCGCGGGCAACGCTTGAGGCGAGGGGCAATGGCTGACGAGGCGATCGAGATGGCGGCGGAGCCGCAGCGCGCCTTCCTCGTGGCGCGCACGCTCGGCATCCTGACCTTCGTCACCGCCCTTGTCTTCGGCTCCCTGCATAGCGGGTTGAGCAAG
>JBGTBZ010000046.1:0-2033 GCA_041749155.1 Phycisphaerae bacterium | reverse complement strand
CCGGGGTGAGCGACGCCGGGCTCGCGGTGCTGCGCCCAAGCCGGCGGGGGCGTTGTGCCGATAGCTGCGTTATCCTCAACGATCCCAACGCCGGTGCACCGGCTCGGTGCGCGAGCCGCGGCCACCATCAGGAAACCGAATGTCATCCCACGAGATTCCCCTCAGCCAGCCCGACATCACCGAGCTGGAGATCGACCTCGTCGCCCATGTCATGCGATCGGGCCGCCTGTCGATTGGCCCCGTGCAGGAGCAGTTCGAGCAGCTCGTCGCCACCAAGGCCGGGTGCCACCACGGCGTCGCGGTCTCCAGTGGCACGGCGGGGCTGCACCTGGCGATGCTCGCCCTGGGGATCGGGCCGGGCGACGAGGTCATCACCACGCCCTTCAGCTTCATCGCCTCGGCGAACTCGATCCTGTTCGTGGGCGCAAGGCCGGTCTTCGTGGACATCTGCCCGCGCTCGCTGAACATGGACCCGGGCAAGCTCGCCCACGCGATCTCGCCGCGGACCAAGGCGATCCTCGCCGTCGAGGCCTTCGGCAACCCAGCGCGGATAGACGAGGTCGCCTCGCTGGCGGCTCGCCACGAGATCCCGGTGATCGAGGACTGCTGCGAGGCGCTGGGGTCCTCGCTCAACCGGCGCCCGGCGGGGAACTTCGGGCGCATCGGCGTCTTCGGGTTCTACCCCAACAAGCAGATCACCACCGGCGAGGGCGGGATGATCGTCACCGACGACAAGCGTCTGGCGGACCTGTGCCGCTCGATGCGCTCCCAGGGGCGCGCGGTCCCGGGGCTGGACATCCCCGCGGGCTCGGCGACGCACTCGACGACGGGCGCGTGGCTCCAGCACGAGCGCCTCGGGTACAACTACCGGCTCTCCGAGGTAGCCGCGGCGATCGGGCTGGGGCAGATGCGACGATTCGACGACATGATGCAGCGCCGCCAGCGCGTGGCGCAGCTGTACATTCAGCGGCTGATGGAGATCAAGGACCTCATGCTGCCGACGGTCGAGCCTGGTGTGACCAACAGCTGGTTCGTCTTCGTGGCGCGACTGGCGAACCAGTACACCCGCGAGGAGCGCGACCGCATCATCGCGGGTATGCGCCGGCACGACATCGGCGCGGCCGACTACTTCCCCTGCATCCACCTCCAGCCGTTCTACCGCGAGCGCTTCGGCTTCAAGCCGGGCGACTTCCCCATCGCCGAGAGCGTCAGCCAGCGGACGATCGCGCTGCCGTTCTTCAACAACCTGCCGGCGAAGGACATCGATCTCGTTGCCCAGACGCTGGAACTGATGATCAGCCGCGAGAACATCAAGCGGAGCTGAGCTTCCTTGACCGCCCCTCAAACCCGCGGTGGCCGGGCGATGTTCGGTGATCCAAGCGCTCCAGTCCGCCCGTATCTCCCCCGGGCGCCGGCTCTGCTTTCGGTGAATCATCCAAGTCGCCCGCGGCATCGAAGAATGAAGGGAGCCCGCCGCGCGTTTGATGGTGGGCCGGAACTGGCGACCGGGTGTGGGGGCGGGGTGCAGTCGGAGACGTTGCCATGAACATGATCGCACGCTGCGCCCTCCTCCTCGCCTCCGCGGGTGTAACCATCGGGGTGCTCAGCGCCGCCCGCCCCTCCGCTCGACCGGCGCCCCCGTCTGGATCGTCCCCGTCCCTTGCGGCATCGGCCTCGACAACCACGGTAAAGGACTCGCCCGTGTACTCCCCATCCGGACACGACATCACCCCGCTCCCACAGGCTCGCATCGATGAGCTGGCCAAGAAGCTCTCCCCTGAGGACGCCGCGATCATCCTCAACAAGGGCACCGAGCCCGCCTTCTGCGGCACACTCCTCGACAATAAACTCCAGGGCACGTACACGTGCCGCCTCTGCGGCCTGCCGCTGTTCACCTCCGATTCGAAGTTCAACTCCGGCACCGGCTGGCCGAGCTTCTTCAAGCCCATCGACCCGGTGCATGTGAAGGAAGTTCGCGACACCACGTACGGCATGGTCCGCGATGAGATCCTCTGCACCCGCTGCGGCGGGCA
>JBGTBZ010000045.1:0-3343 GCA_041749155.1 Phycisphaerae bacterium | reverse complement strand
AAGATCGAGTGCCGGGCCGTGTTCGTGCTGGACGCAAACGGCAAGGTCATTCACTCGGAGTACGTCAGCGAAGTGACCAGCGAGCCGGACTACGACGCGGCAATCGAAGCGTTGAGCGGAGCGCTTTGATAAGCGATGAAGGATAAGAGATAAGGGATGGCATCTCCGCCATCCCAGTCATGCCTGATCCTTCATCACTCTTCCGTCTTCTTTCAATGCATCGCGCTCGTACTTCGGAGGCCAAGAGCCATGAACACAGCCAAGCAGCTTTTGGCGGAGGCGATTGGCACGTTCTTTCTGTGCTTTGCCGGCATTGGGGCGATCGTTTCGACATCGGCCCCGATTAGCAGCGGCGCCGGCTTGCTCGGGATCGCGCTGGCTCATGGCTTGGCGCTATCGATCGCCGTGAGCATCTTCGCGGGTATCAGCGGGGCGCACTTCAACCCGGCGGTGAGCTTCGCCTTCGTGGTGAGTCGGCGAATGAAGCCGGCCGATGCCATCGCGTACGTGGCGTCGCAGACCGTCGCTGCGGCGATTGCAGCGCTTATGCTGGGGATTCTGCTTGAGTTCAACGCGAATCTAGGCCCCACCCTGCCGACCGCGGCTGTTTACTTTCCGCCTGAGAGCGTCCATAACCAAGGCCCCGCCGACCTTCGCGGACTTCAGTTCCTGCCGGTAACCGGCTTCTGGTTTGGAACCTTCGGGTTAACTGTCTCCGACTACGCCCGCACCATCGGTTACGAAGTCATCCTCACCTTCTTCCTCGTCTTCGTGATCCTCTGCGTCGCCATCGGCTCAAAGGAGCGCGGCCTGATGGCCGGCATCGCCATCGGCGGAACCGTCGCCTTCTGCGCCCTGGTCGGCGGGCCCGTCAGCGGCGCCAGCATGAATCCAGCCCGATCGCTCGGGCCGGCGCTGGTCAGCGGCTGGGATGCCATGCGCCATCTCTGGATTTACTGGACCGCTCCCTTCCTCGGCGCGCTGGCCGCCGTCGCCGCGTGGACCTACATCTACAACCTCCCTCCGACCCGGCCTTCACCCGGCTAGCCGTAAGCGCTTACGAGGTCGCGCGCTTCCGGAACACCATGTTCCCCGGCATGTCGGCGTCTGCCGGCGGACTCAGCTCCAGCACCTCGCCGTCCAGCGTGCCGGTGATCGTCTCGGCGTTGCCCTCCGGATCGGTCATCGTGATCGAGACGTTCTTGCCCGACAGCGTCCAGGTGCCGCTTGACGTCTGGGACTCGCCCGCGAGACTGACAGTGCTACGCGCCGAGCCGTCGGCGTTCAGCTCGATGCTCATGCTCATCGAGTCCAGCATCTGCAGGGCCATTTGCATCGCCGCCTTGTCCGCTTCCGAGGCGCTGGCCATCTCCGCCTCCACCTGGGACTTCATGTGCTCCTTGTCCAGCATGTAGTTGCCGGCGCTTTTCGACTCCGCCGAGTCACAACCCGGCAGCACGACAAGGCAAAGCAGGGCAATCGCTGAAATGCTGATGTGAAAGCGGCTCATTTCCGGTCCTTTCGGCTTGTGTGCTGCCGCGGAAGTGCGGCCTCTGACCGAGGGTAGCCAAAGGGGGCTCGTTCGCAAGCAAATACGCCGCTAACGCGGCCCGATTGCAGTATCATCCCGACCCAGGACATGATACAGGCCGCCCAGAACCTCGAATCGCCGACCGCTGAGTACGCGGGGCCCCCGCTGCGCATCGCATTCATCTGCGTCGAAAACGCCAATCGCAGCCAGATGGCAGAGGCCTTCGCCCGCGCCATCGGCGGCGCCGCCGTCGAGGCCTGCAGCGCCGGCAGCCGTCCAAGCGGTATCATCAATCCCCGAGCCGTCGAGTCCATGCGACGCATCGGCTACGAGCTGGCGGAGCACGCCAGCAAGAGTATTTCCGACATCGAGCATCTCGACTTCGACGCCGTTGTCACCATGGGCTGCGGCGATGCTTGCCCCACCCTCCGTGCCCGCCGCCGCGAGGAGTGGCAAATACCCGACCCCAGGCACCTTTCGCCGCAGGATTTCGACGAGGTGCGTGATCTGATCGGCCAGAAGGTCCGCGCCCTCATCGCCTCGCTGCGCCAGACCGAGATGTGACCGAGCCGGGGTTTCCGGCGTCTCAGTCCCTCACTACCACATATCGTCCCGCCGACTCCTGGACCCTCCACCCCGGCTCAAATCGCAATACCCAGCCCGGTCCCGTCGCCGTCCTGGCTTGGCGATCCACCGTCACCGCCTCGCCCGCCGCCACGAAAGCCTTCTGCCAGTCTGTCCCGATCAGTACCTGGCCTTCGGCCGTTTCCAGCGTCCCCCAGGCCGCCGTCACCGTTCCGCCGGGGTAGACCGTCCCGTGCGGCGGAAGGGGCAGGACGTTTCGCGGGTTGAACGAGATGCGGGCATCCTGCATCGGCACTTCCAGCACCGGCCCGTCCACCAGCAATGCGGTCATCTCTCGCCGCAGCATGGCAAGCCGCTGGGCGCGCTCCCGCTCCTGCTCCCGCACCGCAGCTCCGTCGTATCGCCTCAGACGCCCCTCCAGGCCGCCCTCCGCATGCCGCAGCAGCGGATCTCCCATCGCATGCCCGAGCATCTCTCCCAGGTCCTTCTCCGCATCGATTCCTGTGCGCCACGCCGGCTCGGCCTGGTCCAGCAGCAGCCCATACGCCGGACCCGTCGAGTCACGCGAACGATCGCACAAAGCTCTCCCCCGCCCCCGCACGCTCCAGGTCCTGCGCCGACCACGCCGCCTGGGCCGCTCGCCCGCTCAGCCGCAGCCCTGTGTATTCCGCAAGCCCCTCGGCCAGCTCCAGAGCCCGCTCCGCCTCACCGGCGCCCTCGAACAGCGACCGCCGATGAGTCCGGAACGCCAGCGCGTCTTCCATCGCCCGCCGTCGGTCCTGCTCTCCTTCGGCCCGTAGGGCTGCTGTCAGCGCACGCATCTCAAGCCGCATCCACAGCCGGCCCTGCTCCTCCTCCAGGTGGTCGTTCGGCGGCATGTCCAGCTGCAGGCCCAGGTCCCCCTGCACGCGATGCCAAAGCTCATGGCAAAGCAACTGCCGCCGGCCCTCGGGCGTGTCCGGGATCGGCCACATCGCCATCGCCCAGCGCCGGCCGGCGTAATCGACGGCGGTATTCGCCACACCCATGTGCTCCGGCAACGTGCCGACATGCAACGTTTTGCCCTCGACTTCCACCTGCATGGTCGGCAGGACGCGATCGTCCCCCTCGCCCGGCTCGATCGTCTCTGTGGCGACGAATCGGCGGGTGACCCGGTCCACGAGCATGAACGGCCCCCACAGCTGCCGCCCCCACAGCTCCCCGGCGTCCGCATCGCATGCCGCGCGC
>JBGTBZ010000044.1:0-5078 GCA_041749155.1 Phycisphaerae bacterium | reverse complement strand
AGCGCCCCGGCGGCGGACTTCACCTCGAGGGCCGCGGTGGTCATGGCGGCGAGGGTGATGCGGGGGACGCGGGTCTTGAAGAAGGGCACATCCCCGAAGTTTTCGAGCATGACCGCATCGGCCCCGCCCTCCGCCAGGGCCCCGGCATCGCGCCGGGCGGCGGAGAGGATGGCGGGCCAGTCCCCGCCATATCCCGGAGAGCCGGGGAGGGGCGGGAGGTGGACCATGCCCACGAGGATGGGGCGAGGACCGGGAAAGAGGCGGCGCCAGTCATGCACGGCGTCAACTGTACACGAGCGGCGATACCGGGCGTGTCACGCCGCATCGGGAAGGGCCTTCATTGCCCCGGGCCCCGGAAGCTGCCGGGCGAGGTCGTATTTGCCCTGGGGGAGAAGGAGGCCGGGGTTCTGGTCGACGGCCTCCAGCCACCGATCGCGGATCTCCCGGGCCTGGCCAACGAGCGTCGGATCGGCTTTACGCCGCTGCCGGGGGGGCGTTGCGGACGAAGTGCGGATAATCGCGCGCGTCACGGGAACACTCGGATCGGGCTCGGCCGGTGGCGGGCCTGCCTGGATGTGGGGCCGTTTCCGACTTGGCGTAGGCGGCTGGACCCCCGCGGCTTCGGGCGACCTCTCGGGAAGCCTCGCGGCCGTCGCCTCTTGCGCGGAAGGCGAGAACACCGGCATCGGGTCACTCCAACGAAGCTGCGGGGGAATCGGCAGCACAAGTCGGTCCTCGCGGATCGAGCCCGAATCGGTCTTCGCCGGAAACCACCAGGGGGTAGTCGTGTCGCCCGCCCGGATGCGCTTCTGCCAGAAGATGTGAACCCGCCCCTTCTTCTCGCTGCCGGCGCGGAAGGCAAGTGGAACGAACCCAAGCGATTCCCAGAACCGGTTGGCCTCGATGTCCTGGGCGCACCAGCAGCAGAACAGCCGGCATCCGTAGGCCGCCCGATCGAACATCGCCTTGACCAGAATCGCCCCGATCAGCGACCGGCGTGCGCCTTCCTCGACGCAGAGCTGGTAGATGATGCCGCAGTCATCGCGCTTGAAGTAGCGGTCGGTGCCGATGACGTAGCCGAGCGGTCGGCCCGCCTCCGCGATCAGCACATGGCCCGCCGCGATCTTCGACTCAAGCTGGGCGCGGGGCATGTACCCGAGTTGCTTTGCGAACGCCGTCTGGAGCCGGTCGATGAAGGCGAAATCGTCGGGCGTCGCCGGGCGCGTGGTCACCGGGATGCGCGGAACGAGGGCGATTGCGTTGCTGTCCATGATGGGCCTCACTCAATGGTTCCGCTTAACGGCGGATTCATCGGGCCGCCAGCAAACTCCCAGGCGGCGGGGTCGGGCACTGACCAAGCATCCGCGCTGGAGACATCCTGCGCGAACGTGAGATAGACGGTGGGCATCTCGGACGTGTCGGCGTTGATCGGGTTGAGGGTGTCCTCGCCGACCACGACCGCAAGAGCGCCCTGTACCTCCCCGATCGCGAGGAGGAATCCGTTGACGGTGACGGTCAGAATCTCCGGCGACGGGCCGTGGACGACGCTGGCGATGTTTTCGCTTGCCGGTGGCTGCGGCGCCGGTCCTGCAAGTCGCGGCTTGGCGTGCCTCCGACGGGCGGCGGGAATGAAGACGGGATTGGTTTGCATGACGGAATCCGGTGGAGGAAGCGCGGAGGGCAGGAGGAGGCGTCGAACGGACCGCCCCCCTCTGATCTCCACAGAGCGCACAAGGAATCTCAGGCAGCGAGCTTCACGGGCGTGACGGAGGCCGTCATCTGGCCGTTGCTTGCGAACCCGAAGTTCACGTTGAACTGCGCGTACGGGCCGATGGCGGTGGACCGCACGCCCTGCAGCTGGTACGTAATCTGCGAGGAGCCCGCCGGCACCGTCGTGTCGATGAACTTCCGCTGACCAGAGGTGCCCAGGAAGTCGAACGGACCCGTCGGCGTCGTGCGGCGGTGACTCCAGCACCGCGCTTCCAAAGCCCCCCGCCGCGGCATGATCCTCCAGCGTCATCACCAGCCGCCCGGGCAAAAGCTCCCGGGCGAGCATCGCCCCATCCAGCGGCCTGCAAAACTTCGCGGACCTCTGAATCGCCCTTGCGTGGCGGGTTTGGCCCTGCGGAGCCCAACCCTCGGGGCGACGCCGGGCGAGGGTCGCGAAAGAGGGGTGGCCAGTCGGTCGCGGGTTGAGACTTAGCAGGCGGGCAACAACCCCGCCCCGCCCCCCCTGCCATGGCCCCGGACCGCTCTTCCCCCGGCGGGCGGGTTTGGCCTTGCGGAACGCAACCCTTCAGGCCATGCTGGGTGTCCAGACCCAAGGGCGCACCCGCGCCGGCCTCCTGAACAAACACCGTCCTTTCCAAGGGATAAGAAATGCGAACCAGACTCTTCACCATGATCGCCGCCCTGCTCGTGGCGGCCTCCACAGCCGCCGCACAGCCGGCGCAGCAGGCAACCCTCAAGGTGGGCGACAAGGCCCCGCCGCTTGGCAAGGGCCAGTGGGTCCAGGGCGAGCCAATCACCGAGTTTGAGTCGGGCAAGGTCTACGTGATCGAGAACTGGGCCACCTGGTGCGGCCCGTGCATCGCCGCCATCCCGCACATTAACGAGCTTCAAAAGAAGTACGCCGACAAGGGCCTGGTCGTCATCGGCCAGAACGTGTGGGAGAGCGACCCGGACGCCGTGAAGCCGTTCGTCGAGAAGATGGGCGAGAAGATGACCTACCGCGTGGTGATGGACGAGCCCAGCGGACAGGAAGGGTACATGGCAAAGACGTGGATGGAGGCCGCGGGGCAGCAGGGTATCCCGGCGGCTTTCGTGATCGACAAGGAAGGCCGGATCGCGTGGATCGGGCACCCGATGTCAATGGAGCCGGTGATCGAGAAGGTGCTGGCGGGGAACTTCGACCCGAAGGCAGAGGCCGAGAAAGACCAGAAGCTTCAGCAGATCAGCCAGCGGCTGAACCAGGCGGCGATGCAGGGTGACACGGATGCGGCGCTGAAGCGGCGGACGAGATCGCGGAGGTCCGGCCGGAGTTTAAGGGCCGCGTTCACATGACGAAGTTCAACCTGCTGGCACGCGACGGCCGGTGGGATGACGCATATCAGGAGGCCGACAAGGCGGCGGACGCGCTGGAGGATGCGCAGATGCTCAACCAGCTTGCCTGGATCATCGTGGATCCGGATTCGACGCTGGAGCAGAAGAACGTGGATGTCGCGATGAAGGCGGCGCTGAAGGCCAACAAGCTGACCGAGGAGAAGGATGGCCCGATCCTGGACACGGTGGCGCGCTGCCACTGGCTCAAGGGCGACAAGGCCAAGGCGATCGAGCTTCAGAAGAAGGCGGTCGAGGTCACCGAGGACCCGATGATGAAGCAGCAGATCGAAGAGACGCTCAAGGAGTACCAGGCGGAGCAGAACCGCCAGCAGTAGATGGGAAGTAGCCGCAGCGGGTAGTCGCTGCCGCGAATGCCTGCAATGAACACAGGAGCCGGGCCCTCAACGGGCCCGGCTTTTCCTTCTGGGTGCCCACGGCTTGACCCGACGCGCGGTGCCACGGCTTGACCCGAAGGGTAAGCCGTGCGGCGGGCATGCGCCCCAGACACGGCTTCCCCTGCGGGTGAAGCCGTGGCACCGACCGAAGGGCGGACCCCTCCGCCCTACTCGCTACTCGCTACTCGCTACTACCGCAGCGGCTCGACGCTTTCGACGTCCAGGTGATAGACCCCTGTGACCTGCCCGGCTTCGCTGGTCACATCCACCTTCAGCGTCCCCTTCACGCGCACCGGGCGGGCGTAGTAGCGGACGGGCTTGCCGTCGGCGGTCGTGGACCGCACGAAGTGCTGCACCTGCGGGGCGCCCGTGAAGCAGCAGTTGGCCACGCTCCACACCAGGTCAAACTCGCTGAGCTCCGGCCCCGACGACTTGCTGGACCACATCTCCCCCTCCAGGATCACTTTCCGCCCGTCCAGTGCCCGCCACTGCTCGGGGACCTGCTCCAGCGTGCCGTTGCGCTGGTCGAAGGTGAACGAGCTCATCTTCTGAAGGTCCACCCAGGTGTATCCGCCCTCCACTTCCTTGATCCCGCTGCTCATTACCGTGCTCAAGTAGACGTAGCCCAGCGCGATCACCGGCACCAGCACCACCGCCGTGAACAGCACCACGCGCAGATTCAGCCGGTCGGCCAACGACGGCTTGGCCTCGAATGACTGGGAGACAGGCTGTGTGTTCTGCTGAAGCATGGCAATCACCTCCGCCACCACCGTCCGCTACCAACTCCCCCTTGCGCCTACTGCCGTCCGGTCGCGCGGACGCTGGTCACATCCTCGATCGTAAAGAGATTCACAATGTACCCGTCCCGCCGCTCCTCCTCCACACGGAGGGTGCCTGTCACCTGGATCTCGCCATAGGTGAACATCACCGCCCGGCCCTCGGGCAGGACCACGCTGATGGCATGCTCCACCCCCGGCGGCTGGCCGAAGCAACACTCGTACACATCCACCACCAGCGTGAAGGCCTTGATGTTGTCCGTCTGGAAGGCCGGCAGCATGTAGCCGTTGATCCGCACCTGCGAGCCGTCAAGGGCCATCACGTCCTGGGGCACGCCGCCGACCTCGTCGTCATAGGGGAAGTTGCCCAGCCCCTCGATCGTGAGCTCGCGCACCTCCCCCGGCCGCGGCGCGGCGTGGGGGGTGCGGTTCGCGAGGTCAGGGACCTGCGAACCACCGCCGAGGGCGCGGATGCCGCTCTCGGCCTCCCGGACCAACTGCCTGATGTCATCGATCTGAATCGCGAGCGACTCGCGGTCCGGGCCGTCTTCCATCGTGTTCATCTCGAGCTGGAGGCGGACGGCGACCTCCTTGTACAGCGGCAGGGCCTGGTAAAACTCTCCCGCGTCAAAGGCCTCGTCGGCTTGGGCCAGGAGCGACTCGGTCGGGGCGTCGTTGGGGGCCCCCCCGCCAACACCCATGCCGGCGGAGCTGATGGAATCGCGTGCCGAGGGCGGCTTGGCAGCCTCTCTGGCAGCGCCGATGGCCTCGCGGGCGGATGCTGGCTGTGCCGGCTCCGGAGCCG
>JBGTBZ010000043.1:0-2493 GCA_041749155.1 Phycisphaerae bacterium | reverse complement strand
CGTCGCCGCCCGGACGGGGTTCGCCGACCGGCCCGCTGGCCGCCGTGTCGGGCCGTAGACCCGGCCAGCGGAGACGGCACATGGACTTTCAATCTCCCGGACTTCCGGGACACCCCGGCAACGAGAACGGCACCCCGGGGGCCACCCCGCGCGAGTGGCTCGGTCCCGTTGAAGCGATGGTCGAGCCGCTGCACCTGGACGACGACGAGGACACGGCCGCCGCCCGCCTCGACATGGCCCGGTACCTGACCGAATGGGCGGGCGAGCTGAGGCGGCGGTACGAGCAGAGCCTGATTGCCTGGATGCAGCATCACAAACGGGAGCTGGTCATCGGAGATGTGCGGTTCTACCCCGGGGTCCGGGCTGTATGGAAATGCCCGGACGCGGCCGCGGCGATGCGAGCCGTGCTCGACGCGTGCGGAGGTGATCTCGATGCCACCGCAGGGTACCTGAAGAGCGACCCCTTCAAGCACGGGTCCTGCCGCGGCCTGCTGGACGTCGAGGACTTCCGCCGGGTCTTTGTGATCTCCAACCTGGACGAGCTGCGCGAGGGCCAGCCGGTGCGGCTTCAACGCGACGACATGCGGTTCAGCCGACGGCCCAGCCAAGCCCGCAACGGAGGTGGCCATGAACTCCCCTAAGTACGGCAAGCGCCCGCAGGCCATCGTCGTGACCGTGGCCCGCCGAGCGGCCGACGTGACGGAACTGTCCCGGCTTCGCCAGGGCCTGCACACGTTGCTGCGGGCGTGGGCGCGGGCGGAGATCGAGCGACAACTGCGAGTACAACGGAACCCCGGGAGGACAGCACGATGAGCGATATGAACACCAACAACGGCAACACCGGCCGGCTGGCCGGGAAGAGGTACCTGGGCCTCGCCCGCCAGAGCCAGACCCTCGACGGGTCCAAGAGCGTCGAGGACCAGATCGACCTGATCCGCCGAGAGTGCGACGCGGCCGGCGGCACATGCGTCGGGATGGTGGCCCTGAAGAACACCATCGGGTCACTCCCCGGCCGACGGGAGGACCTGGAGGCCCTCAAGCGGCGTCGCAAGGAGCGAGGAGATTTCGACGTTCTGGCGGTCCAGGTCGTTGACCGCTTCTCGCGCGGCGGAGCGCCGCACGGCTTCTACGAAGAAGTCACGTTCTTGAAGCTCGGCGTCGAGGTCGTGTTCGTGGCCGAGGACGGCATCGTCGCCGACAGCGACTTCGGTGACCTTTACAAGTCGTGGAAGTACACGGCCGCCCGCGACTTCGTCAAGAAGATGAGCGAGCGGGTGAGCCAGGGTCTTATGGCGTCGCTGCTTGACGGCCGACGGACCACCGCCCTGCGAATTCCCTACGGCGTGGACAAGCTGATCTCCAGCTCGGACGACGTGCCCCTTTACCGGCTCAGGGACCTGCGCGACGGCCGGCTCGCCAAGCTCCACCCGAAGACCTGCGAGCTGATCGACACATACGGCACCTCGACCGAGGTTGGCGCCGGCGGGCGGCACAAAAAGCAGAAGTCGGACAAGGCAACGTTCGTCCCCGGTGCCCCGCACGAGCAGGAGGTCGTCAAGCAAATCTTCGCGTTGCACTACCTCGACGGCCTGGGCAGCAAGCGTATCGCCAGCAGGCTCAACGACGCCAAGGTCCCGGCCCCGCAGGGCGGCATGTGGACGGAAATCAAGGTGTTTAACGTCTATAACCAATCGCTCTTCCGCGGCGTGACGTACGGTCTTCGGGTGAGTCGGGCCATCTACACATGCCAGGCTGAAGGCAAGCCGGTGAAGCTGGAACGGGACAAGGCCACGCTCATGAGCGACAAGTGGATGCCGCTCATCTACCGGCCGCCGTCCGAGTGGCACCGCCAGGAACATCCCGCGTTGGCGGAGTTCTTGCCGCCCGAGGTCCGCCGCCTGGCCGAGGCCGAGCAGGAGCGGCGGCTTCGGGAGCAATACGAATACTCGGTAAGCCCGCCCGAGCGGCGTCGGTACGGCACCAAGCACGCCGGGTCCAATTACGTACTCAGCGGCCTTCTGCGAACGTCCGAGGGCGAGGTGCTTGTGGGGGTGGCGTCGGGGACGAAGGAACGGCCGCGGCGGTACTACCGCTGCCGGCGCCACCGCGCCCAGCCCCAGGCCCGGTCGCCCTGGAAGCGTCTAATCCCGGCGGAGCCGCTGGAGCGGGAGGTCCTCGCTGTCCTCCGTGAAGCGTTGCTCGGCGACGCCGACCTGGAGGAGACGCTCGTCCGCATGCTCAAGGAGGAGGCGGACGCCGTGCGAGACGTGCCGCACCGGCTTGAGCAGGTCCGGCGGGAGCGTGACGACGTCCGGCGGAAGTACAACCAGATTATCGAGGCCTTCGACGGCACCGTGATCGAGGAGGCAAAGGCCGCCATCGGGCGGCTTCACCAGCGGCGACAGCAGCTCGACGTTGAGATCGCTCGGCTCGAACAGGACGCCGCCGGCGCCGAGTTCGACCCGCTGCTGGTCGCCAAGGCCATGATCGCCC
>JBGTBZ010000042.1:0-4035 GCA_041749155.1 Phycisphaerae bacterium | reverse complement strand
GACGGCGTATCGCCTGACGCTTCAGACGCGAGAGCAGCACATCCGCCGCGAGAAGGCAACGAGCAACATCTGCACGGCGCAGGTTCTGCTGGCGATCATGGCGAGCATGTACGCCGTCTACCACGGCCCGCACGGCCTGCGGCGGATCGCCCAGCGCGTCCACGCGTTTACCGCGGCGCTCTCCGCGGGATTGCAGCGGCTGGGGCACACGGTGGAGACGGGCACGTTCTTCGACACGATTAAGGTCCGCGTCAACGGCCTGCCGACCGAAAGCATCCACGCCGCGGCGGAGGCCGTTGGGTTCAACCTGCGCAAGTTCGCCGACGGCACGGTCGGCATCACCCTGGATGAGCGGACCACGCAGGAGGAGGTCCAGAAGCTGATCGAATGCTTTTCAGGCGGCAGCACGTTCCGCCTGAACGTCGCGGAGCTGGCGGAGCATGGCCTGCGCGAGAGCGGCGAGCGGTTCCCGAGCCGCACGAGCGATTACCTGACGCACCCGGTCTTCAACACGCACCACGCCGAGCACGAGCTGACGCGGTACATCTTCAAGCTCCAGGGGCGCGACCTGTCGCTGGTGCACAGCATGATCCCGCTGGGCTCGTGCACGATGAAGCTCAACGCCACCAGCGAGATGCTGCCGGTGACCTGGCCGGAGCTGGGTGACATCCACCCCTTCGCGCCTTCAGAGCAGACGAAGGGCTACCGCGAGATGTTTCGCCTGCTGGAGAGCTGGCTGGCGGAGATCACCGGCTTCGCCGCGGTCTCGCTTCAGCCCAACGCGGGCAGCCAGGGGGAATATGCGGGGTTGCTGGCCATTCACCGCTACCACGAGAGCCGCGGCGAGGGGCACCGCGATGTCTGCCTGATACCGCAGAGCGCGCACGGCACGAACCCCGCGAGTGCGGTGATCGCGGGGATGCAGGTGGTGGTGGTGGGGACGCGCGAGAACGGGGACATCGACGTCGATGACCTGCGAAAGAAGGCCGAGCAGCACAAGGAAAAGCTCGCCGCCCTGATGGTGACCTATCCGAGCACCCACGGCGTCTTCGAGGGGCACATCCGGCAGGTGTGCGACATCGTTCACGAGAACGGCGGACAGGTGTACATGGACGGGGCGAACATGAATGCCCAGGTGGGGCTGTGCCGGCCGGGGGATTTCGGGGCGGATGTGTGCCATCTGAACCTGCACAAGACGTTCTGCATCCCGCACGGCGGAGGCGGGCCGGGTATGGGCCCGATCGGCGTGGCGGAGCACTTGAAGCCGTTCCTGCCCGGGAGTCCGGTCTCCACGCCTATCCCCCCGGGAGAGGTGCCGAGGCCGCAGGCCGAGGCGGAGAGGGCGGACGCCGGAATGACCTGGGCCGTCAGCGCGGCCCCCTGGGGCAGCTCTTCCATCCTGCCGATCTCCTGGATGTACATCGCGATGATGGGCCCCGAGGGCCTGAAGCGGGCAAGCGAAGTCGCAATCCTGAACGCCAACTACATGGCAAAGCGGCTCAGCGAGGCCTACGACATCCTCTTCGCCGGCAAGAACGGCCGCTGCGCGCATGAGTTCATCCTCGACTGCCGCGATTTCGACAAGTCCGCCGGCGTGAAGGTGGAGGACATCGCCAAGCGGCTCATGGACTACGGCTTCCACGCCCCGACAATGAGCTGGCCGGTGCCCGGGACGCTCATGGTCGAGCCGACCGAAAGCGAGCCCAAGCCCGAGCTGGACCGCCTCTGCGACGCCCTGATCTCAATCCGGATGGAAATCGCGCAAGTCGAGTCCGGACAATGGGATAAAGCTGACAACCCCCTCAAGAACGCCCCACATACCTCCGAGGCGGTCAGCGCCGATGAGTGGAAGCACCCGTACACCCGTCGAGAGGCCGCCTTCCCGGCGCCGTGGACGCACGACGCCAAGTTCTGGCCCCCCGTCTCCCGCGTGGACAACGTCTACGGCGACCGCAACCTCATGTGCACCTGCCCGCCCGTCGAGACGTACAGCGCCTGATGCATCAAGAGCAGGTCTTCGAGGCCCCGTCGCTTCAGCGGCGGGGTCTTACTTTGCCTTGGCAAGCTTCCGCTAAAGCCCCCGCGCCCCGGATTCCGATAATCCCTCTGGGAAACGGCTTGGAAGGCCGCTTCATCTCCAGTTTATCGAAATCCTGCGAGGGACACATGCTCCTCTCTCACGCAAACGCCCAGCCCGTCCGAACCGCCCCATTCCTGCTTCGGCACACGCCCCGCCACGCACCCACACGCCAGTGGGCCGAGCGCGCCTGGTCGCTCTATCCGCCGGCGGCACTGCTCATCGGGGCCCTGCTCCTGGCGGCGGGCTGCCGGGGCAATCACACCGCCAGCACCCCTATGGCATCCCCGGCCCCGGAGGGCGACGCCTACCGGGCCAACGCCTCGGTCGAGGCCATCCTTTACCCGAGCTACCCCGCGGATCTGCCCCTGGCAGGGTCCGCCGACGCGCGGGCGACCATCCGCTACGGCAAGGACCGGATCGAGCTGATAAATCTCTCCAGCACACCCCTGACCGGGGCCCGCCTCTGGGTGAACGACCGGTACAGCATGCTGCTGCCCCACACCAGGCCCAACGACATCCGCTCGATCCACTTCAGCTTCCTTCGCGACGAAAATGGCCGCCCATTCCCGACGAACAACAGCGTCATCCGCATCGAGAAGGTGGAGCTGATCACCGGCGACGAGCGCACCAGCGTGCGTTTTGGCCTGGGATACTGACCGAGCCCGTTTTCATTCAGTCACTCGGGAAGCGGCCCCTCCCCCGGGGGCCGCTTCTGCTTATCTGGCAGCGGCCCCACGCCCGCGGATCACCGGCCCACCGGCGCTTACGATTGGCCCGTCATGACCGCCGCCCCGGAGCAGAGCCGAACCGTTCAGTCCTACACCCTCCTCGTGGGTCTCGAAATCCACGTCCAGCTCGCCACGCGGAGCAAGATGTTCACCGCCGCCCAGAGCGGCTTCGGCGGGGAGCCAAACTCCCAGGTCGATCCGCAGGTCCTGGGCCTGCCGGGAACGCTGCCGGTGATGAACCGGCGGGCGGTGGAATACGCCATCATGACGGGCCTGGCCCTGAACTGCCGGATCGCCCGCCAGTGCAAGTGGGACCGCAAGAGCTACTACTACCCCGACCTGCCCAAGAACTACCAGATCAGCCAGTACGATCAGCCCCTGTGTGCCGAGGGAACCTACGACGTGACCCTGGCGGATGGGGCCGTGCAGACGATCCGCATCCGCCGGGCCCACCTGGAGGAGGACTCCGGCAAGCTGCTCCATGACGCCCCCGGCGGATACGCGATCGACTACAGCATCGTGGATCTGAACCGCGCCGGGACGCCGCTGCTGGAGATCGTGACCGAGCCGGACTTCCGTACCCCGGAGGCGGTGGCGGCCTTCGCCCGCGAGCTCCAGATGCTCGTGCAGTACCTGGGCGTCTCCGAGGGGCAGATGCAGATGGGCCACATGCGCTTCGAGCCCAACATCAACGTGCACATCACCGATGGCGAGGGGAAGGTTCACAAGACCGCCATCACCGAGATCAAGAACCTCAACAGCTTCAACGTTTTGGAGAAGGCCATCGCCTACGAGGTGCAGCGGCAGCTTAGAACATGGACCCAGGCGGGCGACCTCGGCAGGAAGGCGACCTACGGATGGGATGACGCCCGGCAGGTCACCGTGCTCCAGCGCGAGAAAGAGGAGGCCCACGACTACCGCTACTTCCCCGACCCGGACCTCGTGCCCGTGGTCGTCGGCGACGAGTGGCTGACGGAGCTCAAAGGCCGCATCGGCGAGCTCCCTCAGGCGCGCCGCCGCCGCTATCTCGACAATCTGGGGCTCAACGAGCAGGTCGCCAGCGACCTGGCCCAGCACAAGGCCATCGGCGACTTTTTCGATGAGACGGTGCGGGCCGGCGCCGACCCGAAACGGGCCGCGGTCCTCGTCGAGACACTTCGTGAAATCGGCAACGAACGTGCCGCGGCGATCGCCGCCCTCGGCATCGCGCCCGCCCGCCTGGCGGAG
>JBGTBZ010000041.1:0-4584 GCA_041749155.1 Phycisphaerae bacterium | reverse complement strand
GGTCGATCCCGAGATGCGGCAGGGAGGAGCACTCGATGCCGACGCCCCAGACGAATCGCTCAAACGGAAGTCGAAGCGCGTCGGAGGCAGCGGCGGCGTGCGGGGTTTCGCTGGTCACCTGCGTCATAGGCAATGATGGGTTGGGGAAGGCTCGTCGCTGGGGCGCACATACATAGTGTCCGCGCCGGTCGTCGGACCTCTGCCGCAGCGTCTCGATGTCAGTTCCCGCGACGAATCCCGGACCCTGGGCTGTCGGCGGGGGATGGGGCAGGCCTCACCGAGGCTCGTGCCAAAAAAGGGGACTAACGGTGGGAAATCGTAAAATGCTGCAGACGATCGTGGACGTATCGCTTCCACTCCTGAAGCTCCTCGCCGCCCGGCCGATCTTCACTTTCACTGAGAAACGAGATGCCGACGGTGATGTGCCCCTCCGGCGGTCGCTCCATGCCGGCATCGTCGGCGGCGATTCGGCGCGCGTTGGGCGGCACTCCCGTTTGTCGACGAGCTTGCTTGGTCATCCGAACCTCCGTTACGAACCTCAAGAACGACCTCGGATCGCCGAAAGCGTCACCGCTACGCAAGTTAGCAAAGACCGAGCCGCCACGGAACGACTAATTTTTTCTCTGCGCACCTGGGGCGCACCTGCAGCGAAACAAGTCCCGACCTAACAGGCACTTACTGAAAGACCTACGCGCCTCTGCACCGGCGCCCTGTGTTACGCTGCAGCCCGTATGCGAGCCCCGCTATGGCACAATTTGATGTGTCCGCCTACCCAGCGTGCCAAAATGGCGTGCGCGAGGGCCGGGTCATCTATCAGCCCAGCGCCCCGCGAAGCTCCGGCATGCCCGCTTTCGGTGTCCGGTCCATGTACAGGAGCCCGTTGGCCTCCTGATACGTGTCCGTGAACTGCGTGTAGCAAAATCCTGCCAGCTTCGGCACGCTCCGTACCGCCGCCATCAGCTCACGGTAGCGGGCGGCCAACTCCCGGGCGCTGCGCGCCCGGCTGTACCCCCAGTCGCCGGCGCGAGCGCTGAAGGCGATGCCCCCGAACTCGGTCAGCATCACCGGGCGGTCGTGGGGCATGTATCCACCCAGCACGAGCCGGCGGTACCCCGGTCGTTCCCGTTGAAGCATGCGGATGAGGTCATCCTCCGTAGTGACCTGGTACCGCTGGGCAATTCGCCCCGGATCCGCGTCGTAGTCGTGGATGGCGGTGATATCGCTGTACTCAATCTCCCAGCCGTCGTTGCCGACGACGGGCCGTGTCGGGTCCAGGGCCTTGGTCAGGTGATACATGCAGGCCACGAAGGCCCGCTGGTGGGGGCTCGTGGGCAGATCCGGGGCCCCCCAACTCTCGTTCATCGGCACCCATGCCACGATGCACGGGTGGCTCGAATCGCGCTGGATCGCCTCCGCCCACTGCCGCGTAGTCCGCCGCACGGTCAGCGGGTCGAACGTGTACGGGCTGGGCATCTCTTCCCAGACGAACAGCCCGAGGCGGTCTGCCCAGTAGAGGAAGCGGCGGGATTCGATCTTCTGGTGCTTGCGGACTCCGTCGAAGCCCAGTTCCTTCACAAGCTCAACGTCCCGCCGCAGAGCGTCGTCGTCGGGGGCAGTGAGCCCCGTTGCCGGCCAGTAACCCTGGTCCAGCACCATTTTCAGCGCCCGCGGGCGGCGGTTGAGGACGAATCGATCCCCGTCGATGCCCACAGATCGCATGGCGGTGTAGCTCTTCGCGGCGTCCACGGCCTGCCCGCCGGCGTCCAGCAGTCTCAAGTCCGCGGCGATGAGCCGCGGGTGCTCCGGCGTCCAAAGCAGGTCGATGGCGAAGTCCTCGGCTCCAGACGGGCAGACCGGAAGCGCTCGACGGACTTCGCCATCTGCGGGGATGGAGCAGGTGTCCCGGCACAGCTCCCGTCCGTCGTGAAGGAGGGTCACCTCAAGGCGATGCTCCGCCGGCGCCGGGCCGGCGATCGTGGCGACCATCCGGATTTCGCCGCGCTCGAGGTCAGGCGTCCAGCGGAGGCCTGCAAGGTGTGTCGGCGGCGCGATTTCCAGCCAGACGCTCTGCCAGATGCCACTCGTGCGCGGATACCAGATCGAATGGGCCTGCTCCTGCCAGTCCTGCTTGCCGCGGGGCTTGCGCAGGTCGTGCGGGTCGTCATCGGCGCAGACGACGATCTCCTGCTCCCCGTCGACGAGCAACTCCGTGATGTCGGCAGAGAATGGCGTGTAGCCGCCCTCGTGCGTCACCGCCAGCCCGCCGTTGACCCATACGCGGGCCTCGTAGTCCACCGCCTCGAAGTGCAGAAGCACGCGCTGTCCATCCGCCAACTCCGGGCGCGGCAGAGTCCGCCGGTACCAGCAGCGGCGGAAGAACCCCTCGGCGGCGATGCCGCTTGCGGGCGTCTCGGGGGCGTAGGGAACGCGAATGGTCTTGCCGGGCCACCGCACTTGCGCCGGATCGCCCCAGGCGGCTTCCCGGTCCAGCGAAAAGTCCCATTGCCCGTCGAGGCTCTGCCACTGGATGCGTTCCAGCAGGGGACGTGGGTATGCTGGCGCCGCGTGCTTTTGGCGGGCCTTTGCGCCACTCTTCGATCGCTTGGCGGCAGTGCGGCGTCCGTTCTCGCGGTTCATCGGGGTCGTTGCTCCGTGGGAGGGCCGATGATACCGGTGTCAGCCAAGGGGCACAGCGGCGCAAAGGGCTCGCTTTGCTGCGGGCGGTGACTGCGATAGGGTGCGGGCGTGCGACGCCGCGCCATGTATTTCATCCTGGGACTGCTGCTGATCACCGGCTGCACGCGTCCGCGGGCGGTCGAGGAGCCACCGCGGATCGATCGCGTCCGTCATGGGGACGAGATCGTGGTGGCGGGGGAGTACTTCCGCACTGGGGCGCCCGTGGTGCTCTGGAACGATCCCGGCGGCTACGACGCCTACGACACCTCCCCGAGGGGTGAGCTTCGCTACGGTGGGCGCTTCGCGCATGAACGCGCGGCCGGCGATTGGACGCTGCCGGAGCTACGCGGGTACGTGGACCAGTTCGTGCTGCATTACGACGTCTGCGGCGTCTCGGCGCGCTGCTTCGACGTGCTGCACAACGCGCGGACCCTGTCGGTCCACTTCATGCTGGACATCGACGGCACGATCTACCAGACCCTGGACGTGCAGGAGCGGGCCTGGCACGCCACCAAGGCCAACGATCGCTCCGTCGGCGTCGAGATCGCCAACATGGGCGCTTACACCGCCGCGGAGCGGGAGCCCTTCGACCAGTGGTATGCCACGGACGCGTATGGTACACACTTGGTGATCCCCGAGTCGATCCAGCGGCGATATGGGCCGACCGGTGGCGTCCGCGACACGCGAATTTGGCCGCTTCGCCCCGCCCGGAACGACATCGTGACCGGCCAGGTACACGACCGGATGCTGCGACAGTATGACCTGACGCCGCAGCAGTACGAGTCGTTGGCGAAGCTGGCGGCGGCGCTGAACCGGGCCTTGCCGGGCATCCGGCTGGACTACCCGCGCGACGAGAATGGCCAGGTGCTCTTGCGGAAGCTGACCGACACGGAGTTTGCGGCGTTCCGGGGCGTGCTGGGGCACTGGCACGTGCAGGAGAACAAGGTGGATCCGGGGCCGGCCATGGACTGGGACAGGGTGGTTGGCGCGGCGCATGGCGCACAGTAACAGTGAACTGCGTTACGCAGCAACGCAGCTACCCATCGGCATCCGGACGGGTACGGTGGTTAGCGCGGGACGACTTTCGTGCCTTCGCTGACGCGGTCGCTGGGGTAGGCGATGACCTGCTCGCCCGGCTCCAGCCCCTCCAGAACCTGGGCCACCAGACCGTTGCGCTGGCCGATGCTCACCTGCCGCTCGGTCGCGATGCCGTTGTCGATCACGAAAACGCTCCACTGCTCCCCGCGGCGGAAGAGGGCGCCGGTGGGGACTTGGACGACGTCGTCATCCTGCCAGAGGGTGATGTTGGCCTCGATGCGGTAGGCGTCGCCGAGGGTGCTGCGCTCTTCGTAAGGTGTGAGCAGGTCGAGGATTACGTTGACGCGCTGCTCCTCGACGCCCAGGGCGCTGAACTTGGTGAAGGCCGCCGGCTCGACCAGCCGGACCGCGGCCCGCAGGGGCGTTCCGCCGCCCCAGCGCTCGATGCTGGCAGGGGCGCCGGGCTGAATCTGCACGGCATCCGTGGAGAGGACGTCCACCACCGCCTCCAGATCGCGTGGATCGCCCACTTCCAGCAGAGGCGCGCCCGGCGTGACCACGGCGCTGCTCTCCTGGAACAGGCGTAGCACCACGCCATCCACCGGCGCGACGAGGCGAAGCTGGGCGTCGGCATCGATGCTCGGCTGCGTAGTTCCGTCACTGGGTTGCGTGCGAAGAAGTGCCGCCTGGGCCTGTTCCAGCTCGAACTGGGCGACATCCTCGGCAAACTCCGCCGACCGCAGGTCCTGGATAGTGGTCTCGCGGCGCAGCTCGACGCGGTCCAGCTCCTCACGGCCGGCGGTGCCGGTCTCGTAGAGGTCCAGTACGCGGGCCATCTCACGTTCAGCGTACTCAAGCTCCGCGCGGGCC
>JBGTBZ010000040.1:0-8934 GCA_041749155.1 Phycisphaerae bacterium | reverse complement strand
CGGTGGTCGTCACTGGCGCCAGCGCCGGCGTCGGCCGAGCCATCGCGCGCGCCTTCGCAGAGCTTGGAGACCGCGTCGTGCTCATCGCACGCGGCAAGGCCGGGCTGGAAGGGGCACGCCGCGACGTCGAACGGCTTGGCGGAAGGGCCCTGAGCCTCCGCATGGATGTTTCCGACGAGAAGGCCGTGTTCGACGCCGCGGACAAGGCCGAGCGGGAGTTCGGCCCGATCGACGTCTGGGTCAACAACGCCATGCTCAGCGTCTTCAGCCCGGTTCGACTGATGAAGCCCGAGGAATACCGCCGAGTCACCGATGTCACTTACCTCGGCTACGTGTGGGGCACGATGGCAGCCCTGGAACGGATGCGCCCGCGCAACCGCGGGCAGATCATCCAGATCGGCAGTGCCCTGGCCTACCGCGGCATCCCGCTGCAGAGCGCCTATTGCGCCGCCAAGCATGCGATCCAGGGATTCTGCGACTCACTGCGCAGCGAACTGGTCCACGAAGGCCTGGACGGGATTCAGATAACCGAAATCCAGCTTCCCGCCGTCAATACCCCGCAGTTTGAATGGGTGCGCAGCCGCCTGCCGCGGCGGGCGCAGCCTATGGGCACGATCTTTCAGCCCGAGCTGGTCGCCCGCTGCGTGGCATGGGCCGTGGAGACGCGGCGGCGGGAGATTTACCTGGGCTTTCCTGCCGCTCAGGCAATCATCGGGAACAAGATCGCTCCGGGCTACGCCGATCGCTACCTGGGGCGGCATGCCGTGGAAGGGCAGCAGACCCAGGAGCCCCAGTTGCCCGATGCCGCCGAGAACCTCTGGCACCCGGTGGACGACGATCGTGACTTCGGCGCACACGGCCGCTTCGATGATCGGGCCAGCAACCGCAGTCCGCAGTTCTGGGCCGATCGCCACCGCCTCGAGATCGGCGGCACGCTTGGACTGCTGGGCCTGGGAGCCTTGGGTATCTACACCGCCCAGAAGCTGCTCCGCCGCGATTGATCAAGGCTCCTCGCGCCGACCATACCAGTGATAGCCATACGGCGGCAGCTCCAGCGTCAGCCGCCCACTCCGCCCGACGGCGGGAGGGGCCTTTTTGCCCGCGACGCCGAAGATGTGCCGCCACGTCCCACGTCCGCCGTCGGAGGGCAACTGAATGGACGCCTTAGCCGGTTCGTCGCTGAAGTTATGGACCGCCATGGCGCAGGTTCCATCCCAGGCGGCGAAGTGTGCCAGCACGGCCTCGTGGCGGGTGCCCAGCGTCTTCCATTTTCCCCATCCGAAATCGGGCCATTCCTTGCGCGTCCGGATGGCGCGGGTCATCCAGTTCAGGAGAGAGGCGTTGTCCTCGCGCTGCGCTTGAACGTTGAGCTTCCTGTAGCCAAAGGGCCCATCCCGCAGGGGCTTGCGCGGAGCCTTGTCTTCATCGGCCCTGGTGAAGCCGCCCCCCGGCTGGGACGACCACTGCATCGGCAGCCGCACCGCCAGGCGGTCCGCCGCGCTCTGATCGTCACCGAGGCCGATCTCCTCGCCATAAAGCAGCACCGGCGTCCCAGGCAGGCTCAGCAGCAGGCTGTACATCATCTCGATCCGCCGGCGATCTCCATCAACCATGGATGGCAGCCGGCGGCGAATGCCCCGATCGAAGAGTCGCATCGACTTCTTCGGCGCGAAGGCCTCGAAGACCTCCTCCCGCTCCTTTTCGCTGAGCTTGTCCATCGACGCTTCGTCGTGATTCTTGATGAAGTTGGCCCACTGCGCCTCCCACGGGATCTCGGGCATCGAGTCCAGCGCCTCCACCACCGGCTTGGCCACCCCCCGCGCCAGCGCCAGGTAAAGGGCCTGGTTCAGCACGAAGTTGAACAGCATGTGCATCTGCTCGCCGTGCTCGCCGAAATACAAGCCCAGCTTGTCCGCCGGCTCGTTGGCCTCCGCCAACAACAGGGCATCCCCGCGGCGGCGGGTCATGAAGGAGCGGAGGTTGCGCAGGTAATCGTGCGGGTCGCGCACGGCCTCGTTCCCCTGCCCGGTCTGCTCGATCAGGAAAGGCACCGCGTCCACGCGGAAGCCCGACAGGCCCTGCTGAAGCCAGAACCCTATTACCTTGTGAATCTCGTCTCGCACCAGGGCGTTGTTGATGTTCAGATCGGGCTGGTGCGGGTAGAAGCGGTGCATGTACCACCGCCGCGCCGCCCGGTCGTAGCTCCAGATCGAGTCCTGCTTCCCGGGGAAGATCACCCCCTCATCCGCGTCCGGCGGCTTCTCGTCCGACCAGACGTAAAAGTCGTGATAGATGCTGTTTCGGTCTTTCCGCGCTGCCTGGAACCATGGGTGGTCGCGCGAGGTGTGGTTCACCACCAGGTCCGCGATCACCCGTATCCCGCGGTCGCGGGCGGTGCGGACCAGCTCGACGAGGTCGCCGAGCGTGCCGTACTTCTCCGCCACGCTGTAGTAGTCGGCGACGTCGTAGCCGTAATCCCGCTCCGGCGAGGTGTAGATCGGCATCAGCCACAGGCACGTCACGCCCAGGCCGGCCAGGTAGTCGATCCGGTGCATCAGGCCATCCAGGTCACCCACGCCGTCGCCGTTGGAATCCTGGAACGCCTGCAGATCCACGCAGTAGATGATGGCGTTCTTCCACCAGAGGTCGCTTGTGGCTTCGGCGCTCATGAAGGCTCGTGGGCAAGGGCGGGGGGGCACCACCCCACGAATGCGGCAGCGCCGATGCTTGAGAATCTAACCGTCCGGTAAATCACCCGGAACGCCCGAACGGCCGCGGCGCTGGATCGCCGGGCCCACCCGACGTATTGAAACGGCTGAAAGTTGCCAGCGCCGTCCCCGGCGCCGCCGAAACCGCCGGTCGCTCGCGACGGAAGCGGGATGGCTGCGTATCCTGTCGGCAAACGCCGCCGCCGGTGCGGTCCGAGAGCCACTTTTGGAGGTCGTAATGACGCAAAGGGTGAGTCTGCCACTCCCCCAGGTGCGGAGTCTGGGCGAAACGCGGCGGCAGGATCGCTGGTGGGTCCAGCCGCTGCTGGTGTTCCTGGGCCTGATGGCTTTCGTCGTCTACTCGACCTGGGCCGCCTTCCAAGGCGAGCACTTCGTTCATCACGGCGGGGGGGCCAACTACCTTTCGCCGTTCTATTCGCCGGTCCTCTTCGACCCGCCGGGCATCCGCAGCGGCCACGCGTGGTTCGGCGACTGGCCCGGCTGGCTCTCGGCCATCTGGCCCCCGTTCATCCCGCTGACGCCGGCACTGCTGATTCTCTGGATGCCCGGCGGATTCCGCTTTACCTGTTACTACTACCGCGGGGCGTACTACAAGTCGTTCTGGGCCGATCCGCTCAATTGCGGGGTCGGCGAGCCTGGCTTCCGCAAGCAGAACTACCGCGGCGAGCGATGGTTTCCGCTGATCCTGCAGAACATCCACCGTTATTTCCTGTATATCGCGCTGGTTTTCATCCTGATCCTCTCGTGGGATGCCATTCTGTCGTACATCTGGGAGAGCGACGGCGGCGGCAAGGAGTTCGGCATCGGCGTGGGAACGCTGGTGCTGACATTGAACCCGATCTTTCTGGGCGCCTACACGCTGGGCTGCCACTCTCTCCGCCACCTGATCGGCGGACGCAAGGACCGCGTGGGCACCAGCGCCATGCGGCCGGCCTACGACTGCGTCTCGTGCCTGAACCGCCGGCACATGATGTGGGCGTGGATCAGCCTCTTCTGGGTCGGCTTCGCCGACGTTTACATCCGCCTGTGCTCGATGGGGATCTGGACCGACTGGCGAATCATCTGACCTCCTGACCTGGCCCAAATGCCTGATTATCAAACCCACGAGCACGACGTCATCGTCATCGGCGCAGGCGGCGCCGGCCTGCGCGCCGCCATCGAGGCCTCCGCCGCCGGCGTTTCCGTCGGGCTCATCTGCAAATCCCTGCTGGGCAAGGCTCACACCGTCATGGCAGAGGGTGGGATGGCCGCGGCCATGGCCAACGTCGATGACCGCGACAACTGGCAGGTCCACTTCGCCGACACCATGCGCGGCGGGCAATACCTGAACAACCCGGTCATGGCGGAGATTCATGCCAAGGAAGCCCCCGCCCGCGTGCGCGAGCTGGAGGCCTGGGGCGCCCTCTTCGACCGCACGAAGGATGGCCGCATCCTCCAGCGCAACTTCGGCGGGCATCGCTATCCGCGCCTGGCGCACGTCGGGGACCGCACCGGCCTGGAGATGATCCGCACGCTCCAGGACTACGGCATCCACCAGGGGATCGAAGTCTACATGGAGCACACGATCACCACGCTGCTCAAGCAGGGTGATCGCGTCGTCGGCGCCTTCGGCTACGACCGCGAGCGGGGCCGCTTCCGCATCTACCGCGCCAAGGCCGTCGTCCTCGCCACCGGCGGGATCGGCCGCGCCTTCAAGATCACATCCAACTCCTGGGAATACACCGGCGACGGCCACGCCCTGGCCTACAACGCCGGCGCGGACCTGATGGACATGGAGTTCGTGCAGTTCCACCCCACGGGCATGGTCTGGCCGCCCAGCGTGCGGGGGATCCTCGTCACCGAGGGCGTGCGCGGCGAGGGCGGGCGGCT
This sequence comes from Phycisphaerae bacterium, assembly GCA_041749155.1. Lineage (GTDB taxonomy): Bacteria > Planctomycetota > Phycisphaerae > Tepidisphaerales > Tepidisphaeraceae > JAEZED01. The sequence goes on along the minus strand of JBGTBZ010000040.1, from coordinate 4,336 downwards.
GGTCAACAACAAGGGGGACCGCTTCATGTTCGGGGACATCCCCGACCTCTACAAGAACCAGACCGCAAAGGACGCCGAGGAGGGGTGGCGCTACGTCATCGGCGACAAGAACGCCAACCGCCCGCCGGAGCTGCTGACGCGCGATCACGTCGCACGCTGCATCGTCCGCGAGGTCAAGGAGGGCCGCGGCAGCCCGCATGGCGGCGTCTTCCTCGATATCGCCTGGATCAGGGAAAAGCTCGGCAATGCCGAGGAGCACATCAAGAAGAAGCTCCCCAGCATGTACCACCAGTTCAAGGAGCTGGCCGGCGTGGACATCACCAAGGAGCCGATGGAGGTCGGCCCGACGGTGCACTACGTCATGGGCGGCGTGCGCGTGGACGGGCAGACCCAGATGAGCACCGTCCCCGGCCTGTTCGCCGCCGGCGAGGTCGCGGCGGGGCTGCACGGGGCCAATCGCCTCGGCGGCAACTCCCTCTCCGACCTGCTGGTCTTCGGCAAGCTCGCCGGCGAGCACGCCGCCAACTGGGCGAAGGAGCAGTCCTCCGTCGAGCCGGATTCGAGCCAGGTGGAGGAAGCGGCGCGGACGTCTCTTGCGCCGTTCGAGCGCGGTGGAGGTGGTGGGGGCGAGAACCCTTACCAGGTGCAGCATGCCCTCCAGGACCTCATGCAGGCAAACGTCGGCATCGTCAGGAGCGAAGCCGAGATGGCGGCGGCCCTGGATGGGCTGGCGCGCCTCAAGCAGCGCGCCTCCGCCGTCGGCATCGACGGCAACCGCGAGTACAACCCCGGCTGGCACACCTGCCTGGACCTGCCCAACCTGCTGATCGTCTCCGAGGCCCTGGCCCGCAGCGCCCTGGACCGCCGCGAGAGCCGCGGGGGGCATTTCCGCGAGGACTACCCCGAGAAGAGCCCCGAGTTCGGCGCTCACAACACCATCATCTCCCGCGGCGAAGACGGCGCCATGCACCTCCGCCGCCAGCCCCTCGCCCCGATGCGGGAGGATTTGAAGCGGGTGATCGAGGAGCAGAAGTAGCCTTGGGGGCTCCTCAGTGTCTCCTTTCCGGCTCACTTGTAAGGGGGAAGGGAACCTGATATTCATCGCCAACCGCTGGGAAGCATCGTCATTCGGCAGCGTTAGGTCAAGATGAACGAACGCATTCGGGGAATTAGCAGGACGTCGCTCTGGGCGGCATGGAAAGCAGTACGAGCAGAGCTCCGGAGGAGCTCGGTGCGGGATGTCATCGACCACTTGGAGCACGACATTAATCCCGACAAGTGGATTGCCCAGCTCCTCTCTGATATCGCGGCCGGCCGGTACGAACCGCGAACGCCTCGCCGGTTTACCGAGGCGAAAGGCAACGGGTTCAGCCGTCGGATGACAATGCCGGACATCCCTGATCTGGTGCTTTACAGGGCGATCGCTGACTATCTGTACCGACGCGCTCGACGCTTTGAGCGCGGTCAGGTGTTTTGCGAGCGATCCGCGATCCCCGCCGACCTCCGGGACTACAAGCAGTCTCTCCACCCTAGCTTGAAGGTGTTGGATGAGTGGCTCACCGACTACGAGTCTGCAAGTCGGAAGGGCTACCGTGCCTGGCTCATCTACACCCAATATCGGAAGTGGATGCTCTTTCGGCGCGTTCACAAGTTCGTCGTAGTTGCCGACATTGCGAACTTTTTCGACAGCATCTTATACAGCCGAGTGGCGGACTCGCTGAGCCGGCTAGGGATATCCGCGCGCATTAGCGGTCTGCTGTTCTTCTTACTAGAACGGCTCAGCGCGCGAGACGCGTACTCAGAGTCGCCCCGCATTGGGTTGCCGGTCGATGAGTTCTCGTGTTCGAGGAAGCTAGCTCACATCCTGTTGTATCCCCACGATGAACGGATGATCGCCTTTGCCGGCACCGAATCCTACGTGCGATGGATGGACGATCAGAACATCGGCGTTCAATCGCGATCGTATGGGCTTGCATGCCTTGCCGAGGTGTCGGAGTCACTCGGGCGCCTTCACCTCACCGCGAACTCGAAGAAGTCGTTGGTACTTCCTATTGCTGCTGCTCGTCGGTACTTCCATTTTAAGCATAATGAAGAACTTGATAAGGCGGAGGAACTCCTAACGCGCAAACCGATCCCAAGGCGCGAGCTCGGGCGCCGTGTCAACGCAGTGTATCGGAGGTGCCGCCCCGACGAAGGTGTGGGACAGTGGGAAAAGGTGCTCAAGCGATTGTACTGGTTGGCCGCGATCGCACAGGCGCGAGTGCTGCGTCGTCGCGCGCTGGCCGACGTTCTTGCGTTTCCACGACTAGCAGAGCGGATCGCGGCGTACATACACCACACGGGGAGCACGGCGGAGTATCTTACATTCGCTCGCGCGGTATGGGAGCATGGAGAGCAGGTATATCCGGATGTGAGCGCCGTCGTCTTCGAGCGATTGCTGCGCCTTGAGACAACGGCGCCCGAGAGCCGGGAACTTGCGGCGCTCTCATCGCGAGTCATCCGAGGGAAGGAGACATTCCGAGGCGTTGAGCGATGCTACGCTATCGCGCCCCTATTACTGCTTCGATTCGGCTCCCGAAGGCAGGCGAGCATACTCCGAACGGCGCTTCCCAGGACCAGCGGGGCGGCAGCGCGATCTGTGGCCGTCATCTATTCGGGATTCGGTTCCACCCAAGCGCGCGAGGTCGAGCGAGCGGCCGCTACGTCCCTTCGCAATCCACTCGCTGAACTGGTGCTGATGTGCCGTGCTGTCAAGCGCTACAAGGAGGTGCCGGGACGCTGGGGGCTCAGGACTCAGCCTGCGTTCGACTCCATTACGCGGTCCCAATACCTCGATATGCGCGGGATCGCGGCGATTCGGCTGCTTGGACTGAACAGCAGTAAGGCTGTCCGCGGGTGGTTGCGAGACAAGAGGACGGCAATGGGTAAGACGGATCTTTCGGATTTCGATCGGCGGTTGATTAGGCGATTATGGCCGGTGTGAGCGGGCCGACGAGGGGACATCGTGCTGAACGCCCACCCCGCCCGCCTCCGGCGGCGGTGTCACCGGAGCGCCGTAGCCTGCTCCGAGCGGGCTTGACGGGCGGCTGGTCCATCAATATCACCTTCACCGCCGCCACTCCAGGTCATGTGCCCGTCCGGCCGGCCTGTGAGGCTGTCGGATGCGGGCAAGGGCCTGTCGGGTGTGGGCGAGAGCGTGTCGGGTCGAGTCGGGAGCCTGTCGGTTCGTGTCGGATGCCTGTCGGTTCGTGTCGAAAACCTGTCGGATCGGGTCGGGAGGGTGTCGGGCTTGGGTGGGAGCGCGTCGGGGTGGGGCGGATGGGCGTCGGGTTCGGGGCGATGGGCGTCATGATGCCCCGCCTGGGCGTCATCCTTGGCAAGGACGACGTCAGCTTTCGCAAAACCGACGTCGTCCCTGGCAAAACCGACGTCGGTTTACCCAATTCCGACATCGTTACGGGACGCAAAAGCATGCATTTGCGCCCGATAAGCGGCCTTGGCCCTCGATTGCGTGGCCGAAACGCACGTCCGGTACGCCGGCGAGGCCCGAAGCTGCGCCGCCTGGCGATACCCGTCGGCGGGGGGCTTAAGTCGCGCGTGGAAGCGTTCGATGACGCAGATGGGTAGCGAGTAGCGAGCATCGAGTAGTCGCGATGCTCACCGCTCCCGGGCCTCGGCCTGCTCGCTCCCGAGCCTCCGCCCTGCTCGCTAATCGATACTCGCTACCTTCCCCCCACAAACCGAGATTCCAATGGCCCACAGCTTCTTCACCGCCAACGACCCCGAGCTCTACACCGCCTCCGAGGTCTTCTCGGCACGGATCAACGCCGCTTACGAGGAGTACGGCATCCCGCAGTCCGCCGCGCTCGAGTACGCCGCCCTCAATGCCGCCTGGCGTGCGGCCTACGAGGCGATTAAGGATCCGAAGTTCCGGACCACCTCGAAGATTTGTGCGAAAAACGACGCCCGCGAGCGCGTGCGCATCGCGGCGGCAAGGCTCGCCAAGCGCATCGCCGGGAATCGTCCGAACGTCACGGACGCGATGCTGATCGACCTGGGGCTGAACGTGCGCGCCGAGTCCTCGCCCATGCCCCCGCCGGGCAAGCCGGGCAGCTTCCGCCTCACCGTTCGGGGCGACGGGTCGGTCGAGCTGCGCTGGAAGTGCAAGCATCCCCGCCGCGCTGCGGGGGCGACGTACCAGGTCTTCCGGCGCGATGTCCCGGACCAGCCCTTTGCTTACCTGGGGACCACCGGCAAGCGCAGCTTTATCGACCGCACGCTGCCGGCGGGCATGAGCGCCATCACCTACCGCGTCCGCGCGATCCGCCCGACGGCG